>JAJDAS010000247.1 GCA_029261755.1 Nitrospinia bacterium | reverse complement strand
ATCCGGCTTCTTATTGCGTTTAAAAAGTACGCTGGAAATTTCTTTTTTTCCCAGGTTTGACTATCTAAAAAGGTTATATTACTATAGTTTGTTAAATTTAAGGAGGTACAAATGGAATTTCAAATCAAAAAAAATGAACTGTTTAAAGGACTTCAAAAAACTCAGGGTATAGTTGCCCCCAAAGGGGCCATGCCCATCCTTTCCAATATCCTCTTAGAGGCTCGGGAAGGGGCCATTGTAATTTCGGCCACCGATCTGGACATGGGTATAGAATGGCAATTCCCCACCCAGGTTATCGAGCCAGGAAAGCTTACCATAAATGCCAAGAAGATATTCGACATCGTGCGGGAGCTTCCCGATGAAGTGATTACCATCAAAAGCGATGATAATGACCGGTTGAATATCCATTGCAAGAAATCTAAGTTTAAGCTGGCAGGAACTCCCCCGGAGGACTTCCCCAAGCTCCCTTCCTTTGAAGAAGGGGCATATTCTTCCCAGTTTGAAAGAAGTGTTTTCCTTGATCTTATTCGCAAATCAATTTACGCCTCCTCCAGCGATACTACCAGAAGAAGCCTGAATGGAGCGCTTCTAGAGCTGGAAGCCAGTGAGATGAGAATGATCGGTACCGACGGACATAGGTTGGCATTTTCTTGCCGCCAATTCCAGGAACCGGTGGCGGAAGAAGGGAAATCCTTCAAGGTGATACTACCGAAAAAAGCGCTGAGTGAAATACTGAAGCTCCTGGAAGATGAAGAAGGCCAAATTACTTTTTACTTAGGCGACAATCATACTTCCTTCAAAATGGGGAATTTTCACTTGGTCTCCAGGTTGGTGGATGAACAGTTCCCCCACTATCACCAGGTAATCCCTCAAGATAATGATCGCAAAGCGGTAGTGGATCGGGACCAATTCCTCCATGCCCTGAAAAGGGTTTCCATTATGGCTGACGAAAATTCCAGGCTGGTCCGCTTTGAGTTTGAACCCGGGAAGTTGAAACTTTTATCCACCAATGCTGATATTGGCGAGGCGGCAGAGGAACTCGAAATAGATTATTCCAATGAACAGGTACACATCGGGCTTAACGCAAACTATATTCTTGATGCATTGAACAACATCTCTACAGAAAAGGTGGATGTCTTTTTGAAGGATGAAAGGAGTTCTTGCCTGGTCACCCCTGTTGATGACGCAAACTCCAAATGTGTTGTAATGCCAATGAGCTTAAATTAGTGTTGATCGTCCCCTCTGAGCCTTGAGCTTCCCATTGAGGGATTATATACTAAAACCAATTTGATTTTCGGTTTTTAAAATCAAATTTTGGTTGCAGTTAATGCTTAGCAATTGGTTTAGCCAATTTTCAAGATACCGAAAACCAATTGCGGTAGAGTATAGCCAAAATGAAACTCACAAGTAAAACGCCGGATTTTCGCAATGCCGGATTTTTTTAATCCTTCCATTAGTACTTCTCCCCTGATATTCCTTAGAAGGTATTTTCACTCAAAAAAAATGAACCTTTTTGCCGCTTGTGGAATCATAACTAATTCTGTTTATCGCATATTTTATTAATTTACTAACCTGTTAAGGAGGAAAAACCATGTGTTTACAAGTTACAAAGCCCGCACCAGATTTCAAAGGCCAGGCAGTTGTAGGAAAAGAGTTTAAAGAGGTCAGCCTTTCCGATTATAAAGGAAAATGGCTGGTTCTTTTCTTTTACCCCCTGGATTTCACCTTCGTATGCCCTACGGAAATTTGTTCTTTTAGCGACCGGGCGGAAGAGTTCAGAAAAATCGGAGCGGAGGTAGTTGCATGCTCCGTGGACAGCCACTTTTCTCATCTGGCCTGGGTAAATACTCCACGCAGTGAGGGAGGATTAGGCGATATGAATATCCCCCTTCTATCCGACCTCTCTAAAAAAATCAGTACGGACTACGCTGTTTTATTGGATGCCGGAATTTCCTTGAGGGGGCTTTTTGTGATTGATCCCAACGGCGTCATTCGCAGCTCCACCATTAACGATCTTCCTGTGGGAAGAAATGTAGATGAAGTTTTGAGGACCATCAATGCCTTCCAATATGTGGAAGAGCATGGCGAGGTCTGCCCGGCGAACTGGAATCCGGGAGACAAAACGATGAAGCCGGACCCGGAAGGCTCCAAGGAGTATTTTTCAGCATTGCCCTAATATGTAACTATGTATTTTAAAAAAGGCGTCCTTCATGGACGCCTTTTTTTTTGGGAAAATCCTCTCACCTGGTCTAAATCTCTATCATCCAGATTTAGCGACACGTTTTTTAAACTCGGGGTCCTCGATTAGTTCCAGCGAATGGAGGTGGGTTTCCAGTTGTTCCATATCCTTTTTTATTTTGAAAACCAGCTTCACTACCTCGTCCTTGGGATGGCTGGCCAAAAATTCGCGTTCCGCTTCATCCTTTTCCACCGCTTTCGTGGTCTGCATATTTTCCAGAATAACCCCAATAAGCATATTAAAGAGGATAAAGGTACCGATCATAACAAAAGAAACAAAAAATACCCAGCCCATCACTGGATTAGCTTTCGGGTTAACACATAAACTCTCTATTCCTCCATAGCCATAATTGTCGCAGCCATACATGGCGATATACATAATATCCGTCCAGTCCTCCAGTGTAACAATCCGAAACAGACTCAAAAGCCCCAAGTGAAGGGAACCAAAATGGACAGGGTCATTCTCTCCAAACATAAAAACACCCATCACTGCATAAATATAAAAAAGCAAAAACAATAGGACGGCGATAATTCCCATGGAGGGAATGCTTCTCAGGAGGGTATTTACCAGTAGCTTCAGTTCCGGTATTGCCTTGATTAGCCTTAGAACCCTTAAGAGCCTGAGAAGCCTCATCACTATGATGGACTGCCCGCTAAATGGAGAAAATCCGGCAGCAACAATAAAAAAATCGAAGCAGTTCCATCCATCCTTAAAAAACGAAAGGCAATTGCGTCCCAAAGCGATCATTTTCAACACAATTTCCAAGGCAAAAAGCCAGAGAATCAGATTATCAAGAAAGTCGAGTATCTGTCCGTGCCTTTCCACCATGGATGGATAGGTCTGCATGCCAACCACAACAGCAGCAAGAAGAATGATTCCAATAAAAAATATTTGGAACCCGGTGGATTCAGTTAACTTTAGACAGTATGTTTTCATGTACCTATTTGATGAGTTTAGCTGAAGAATGAAAAGGCTGGGACCAAAAGAAAACCTCGGGCGAACACCCACCAATACCTGATTTTAAAACTGCTTTAATCAATTATTGGAAATCGAGCGTAATGAATTACCAGGGAATTGGGTCTGGTGGTTTTTGGGAAAAATCGGATTGTTACTGATGCGATAGGGGGCAGCCCCTACGTGGACTCACTACGCCATTATTTAGAACCAGTGTGTGGATCTAAAAATTTCCAATACTAAGCTAAGTTGTGAAAGAGTTGCGAGGCCTGTAATAAACGATCGACGGCTTTACTATACTTCCTAAACCATCAACCACCAGCAAAAGATACTGCCGGCGTAACCCAAGGCTATCACCGGCATCCATTTGAGATGGGCCATGAAGGTGTAGATATCCCTGCGTACCCCCATAACAGCCACCCCGGCAGCGGAACCCACGGAAAGCAGGCTTCCTCCAACCCCGGCGGTGAGAGTTACCAAAAGCCATTGGTCCAAACCCATGCTGGGGTCCATTTTTAGCACGGCAAACATTACGGGTATGTTGTCCAAAAGCGCGGACAGGAGTCCCACCAGGATATTGCCCCCCGTATAGCCCATCCCGCCATACATGGTTTGGCTCAGCAGGGCCAGGTACCCTAGATATTGCAGTGCGCCAACCGCAGTGATCACCCCGAAAAAGAATAGGAGGGTGTCGAATTCTACATTCTGGACCTTTTTCAGGATGTCGAATCGTTCTTCGGCGGGAAGGCCACTATACTGGTCCCTGATTTTCAGGAAGTAGGCAAGGAACATCAAAAAGCTCAGTCCCAGCATCATGCCAAGAAAGGGTGGAAGGTGGAGAAACTGATGAAAGCTCACGGCGGTGGCAACGGTTAAAACGCCGAGAAAAATGATTGCCCCTGCCCCTTCTTTCATGGGAATACTTTCCGTAGAGCCTTCCGGGACACCTTTAGGAATAAAAAAGAACATAATGGTGGCCGGAATTAACCAGTTTACAAGAGAAGGGAGAATCAGAGCGGAGAATTCCAACGTTGGGACCTTACCGGCAGTCCAGACCATGAGCGTGGTGATGTCTCCAAAGGGAGACCAGGCGCCCCCGGCGTTTGCCGCCACTACGATGTTGACAAAGGCGGGGATGATGAAGCGGCGATCGCCCCCGCTCACCTTTTCGGCCACCGTTGCCATAAGCAAGGCGCTGGTGAGGTTGTCGGCCAATGGAGAAAGGAAGAAGGTAATGACTCCGGTAACCCAGAAAAGGGCACGGAATCCCAAACCTTTTTGCAATAACCAGCTCCTCAAAGCAGAAAACACCTCTCTTTCTTCCAGTGCATTGATGTAAGTCATGGCCACCAGCAAGAAGAAAAACAGCTCTCCAATCTCAGTGATCAAGTGTTTTACCTCTTGTTCCGCATGATGTCCACTCCCACCACCGTGAGACGCTTCATAGATTCCGATGACCATCCACATAAGGCAGCCGATCAGTACCACCGGCTTCGATTTGCGAAGGTGAATTTTCTCCTCGAAAATTACCAGGGAATAGGCAAGTGCAAAAGAGATGAGGCAGGCATATCCCACCCAAGTGTTCGCCAAAGTTTCCATTTCTATAATCTCCTGTTAGGATTTGGGGTAACGAGTCCAATATAATAGCATATACATTCATGAACTTCATTTTTTTATTAAGGGCACTTCCAAAAACTCACTTTACATCCCCCTAACCCCCTTTACTAAGGGGGAATTAGCGGTAGGTTTATTTAACAAAGTGAGTTTTTAGAAATGCTCTTAACTAACTTCAGGGTAATGGAGCCAAAAAGAAAAGCAAAAAAAAGGCTGTAAGAACCACTTGGTTCATACAGCCTTGAATTTATGGCTCCGGTGGTAGGATTCGAACCTACGACACATCGGTTAACAGCCGATTGCGCTACCACTGCGCCACACCGGAACGGTAGTTGGTTGATCATTTAATAAGACTTTTAAGTTTAAATGATTTTAAACGGAAAAGTCAAAAGCTGTCCTTTGAGATTGCCAAATCAAAATAGGCTTAAGTGTGGTTCATTTGTCGCCATTTTTGTGCTTATGTGCTTTGTAAAGGGCAAAGGATAGAATGAGGGCATTTGAGTTAATGAGTTTGGGGGTGGAGGTTTTCAGTCAGGAAACCTTTTTGGCCGCTTTAGATAAGCAAGGAAAGATTTGGAATAACTTTTTCACTCTGATGAAAAGGAAATTGTCAAAGAAAGAGACGCCTGTTGGGGTTAATTCAACTAAATGAAACCTTTGCAGCATCAATAAACCAAACTAAAATGGGAAGTTACTCTTTACTTCACAAACCTTCGCACCCTGGGTAAAAAATCATCATGTTTCAACGGTTTGGTAACAAAATCGTCCGCCCCTAAACGAATTGCCTTTTCATTGGTTTCCATGTCTATGTCAGACGTAACCATAATGACGGGAATGGATTTGGTTCGAGCGTTCTTTTTTACCCGGTCCAGCAATTGAAATCCGTTCAAGATCGGCATATTGACATCGGAGACAATTAAATGAATAAGGCTTTTTTCAAGAACGGCCAATGCCTCCTCTCCGTTTTTGGCTTCTACAACCTCCACATCAATCTTTTCCAGAGTTTTTTTGAAAAAGAAACGCGCCGTGCTTTCATCATCAACAAGTAAAATTCGAGGTTTTATATAAGGCAGTTCCGCAAAAAATATGCTCCCGCTCCCTTTTTGGGAGTCTACCTTAAGAGTTCCGGAATGCGCCTGCATAATCTCACAAGATAAGGGCAAACCCAGTCCCGTTCCCTTCTCCTTGGCTGTACCCAGGGTAGATGTCTTTACATCATATTTGAAAATATCCGAAATATACTCTTCTTCAATCCCAACTCCGGTATCCTGAACAGCAATGGTGGATGCGCGGTCCTTAAGACCGAATGCCCGGATGCTGTCCCCTTTATTGCAAAACTTGATGGCGTTGGATACGAGATTTTGAATCACCCTGGAAAACAGATCATCATCTGCGTATAGTCGCGTACCTGGGGGAACGTCATTGACCAGTTCGACTCCCTTTTCAGCAGCTAACGGGGCCAGGCTTTGGATAACAAAACCCGTGGCGATATAGCCGTCTATAAATCTGGCTTTAGGCGTCATATTTCGGGTTTGTAGGAGACTCACTTCCAGCAATTCATCGGTCATTTTGACCAGAGCCTTGGCGCTTTTCATACCCCTTTCGAGGATTTCCTTTTGGCCTGCATTGAGGGGATGGTCCGCGTCCTTTAACAGCATCTCCAAATTCCCTATAATCGCGGTAAATGGTGCTCGAAGGTCATGGGCTACTATGGACAGGAACTTGTCTTTTAATTTCGTCGCTTCTTCAGCTTTTTCTTTGGCATGGCGGAGGGCTTCCTCCCCCTTTTTAAGTTTTGTAATATCTTCAAAGTCCCAGAGGCGGCCGATAATTTCTCCATTTTCAAGGAGGACCGGACGGGTGTTGCGGGATAAAATCTTTCCCGACTTCAATTCAATAATGTCTCCAATCCTTTCTTCCTTCGGATGTTGATAAAGGTCTTTAATCAATGCAATAAATTCCTTCCAGTCTTTCAAAGAATGCTCCACATGGTGAAGGAGTTTTTTTTCGTCCCCCTCCTTTGCAAGACTTTCCGGGATATTCCAAATTTCCAAAAACCGTTTGTTGTACCTTATGAGTTCCCCATCCACGCCAACCACCAACACGCCGCAACAAACCGCTTCCTGCTCGGCCTTCAAGAGGGCGTTCAGCCGACTCAACTTCTCTTCCGCTATTCTTTTTTCGTTCTCTATCTTGTGTTTATTAATAGCGTTGTGAATGACGGTGGGGAGGAGAGTGAGGTAGTGGGAATCCACGTCCTTTACCAGGTAATCGCTGGCGCCCGCTTGCATGGCCTCCACCGCCACTTCCTCGCAGCCTGAAGCCGTAACCATAATAATGGGCGGCGGGTTTTGCCAGGATCGAACATCCACCACAATTTCCAGGCCGCTCTTCCCAGGCATGTTGAAATCCGATAAAATGACGTCATATCTCAAAGGGTATTTTTCCACCTTTTTTATAGCTTCATCGGGATTATTTGCCCATTCCACCTGGAACCCTCCCTCCTTTTCCAGACGTTTCATAAGGAGCCGGGCGTGGCCGGGATTGTCTTCGATGTAAATAACGCTAATTTTTTTATTATTCTCCATCAGGCACCAACACAATTTCCAGGAGCAAGCCGAGTTTTTTTATGGCTTCGCAAAATTCTTCGTATTCCACCGGTTTACTAATAAAGAGGTTACACCCCAGGTCGTAGCAGAGCTTGACTTCTCTCGCAGTGGAGGTAGTGGTCAATATAATTACCGGGATTCTCTGGGTTTTTTCGTTTTCCTTCATCCGTTTCAGCACCTGTTGGCCGTCCAGGACCGGCATGTTCAGATCCAGAAGAACCAGGAGAGGTGTAGGGTGCGTCTGGTCTTTATATTCCCCCTCGCCAAAAAGGAAGTCCACGGCCTTTTGCCCATCATCCACATGAACGATGGGATTGTTGATTCCGGCCCGTTTCAGATTTTTTTGGATGAGCTTGGCGTGACCCAAATCGTCTTCCGCCAGAAGAATTGTAATGCGTTTATGATTTTCCATTTTTTCTCCATTAATGAAAATTGATGGTTAGGCAGTGGTAACTTGAAACCCGAAATACGCAACGCATATTCAGGCTTCATTCGATATCGTAAAGTAGAATGTCGTTCCCACCCCTTCCTCGGATTCGAAACAGAGTTCCCCTCCATGCCGCTCCACTAATACTTTCACGTAAGGCAAACCCATTCCTTCGCCAGAGACATCCTGCCTGCCTGCCCTTCGGAATATTTCGAACACCTTGTGATTATCTTCCTTCGCGATTCCTCGTCCGTTGTCTTTTACGCGGAACAAGGTATGATGATCGTTGGTTTCTCCTGATATCTCAATGGTTCCCGGGCGGTTCGAGTCCAGGTAATTGATGGCGTTGGACAGGATATTACCGAATATCTGCTCCAAGGCCGATTCGTCGGCCACAACTGAAGGCAATTCCGCCGTCTTTACCTTTATTCCTCTGGACTGAATTTGGTGGTGAAAGGTTTTCAGCTTTTCCTCCACGAGTGTGGCCGTTTCTATTTTTTCTTTTTGAAGTAAGCGCCTCCCGAGGCGGGAAAAGTTAAGGATGTGACTGATGAGTCGCTCCATGGTGGAAGTGGAAGAACCAATGAAATCCAGGGCCTCGGGGATATCATCTTTCAGCAGTTCTTCCATTTGCTCGCGCGGACCATCTTCAAGCGTATTCGCAGATTTTCTAAGGATTTCCTTCAATTCGCGGCAAGCATTTTGGAGTTCACTGGAAAAACCCTTTATGTTTACCAGTGGTGAGCGCAGATCATGGGACACAATGTTGGCAAAGGCTTTTATCTCCTCATTGGCTTGGGCCAATTTATTGACCATTTTTTTCCTATCGGTGATGTCTTCCAGAATCCCAATAAAGACCCTGTCACCCACTACCTTTGATTCCCCCACATAAAGCGACATGGGAAACCGCCGCCCATTTTTTCTTAGCCCTTCCACTTCCACGGTTTTGCCCATTACGTTGCCTGTACCGGTTTTCAAATAATTCCTGAGATATTCATCATGTTTTTCCTTGTGAGGCGAGGGCATGAGGATCTTCACGTTTTGTCCCACTAATTCCTTGGCTTCGTATCCGAAAATCTTTCCAGTGGCGGGATTCACGGAAATAATGAGACCTTGCATATCGGTAATAATTTGGGCGTTGGGCGCAATCTTTCCTATGGCATGGGTGAGAGACATGGCCTTGCGCATTTCCCAATAGGTGGTCTCGATATTTTTCGCCATGGAATTAAAGGCCGCAGCTACCTCACCTATTTCCGTTTGTGACTTTACCGGAACGCGGGCCATAAGATTGCCCATCTTCAATTCCTCGATTCCGTTGTGAAGCTCCTTCATGGGGGACAAGTTTTTCCTGAGAAACCAGGTAAAGATTAGAAACCCCATCACCAGGATTACGGCAAGGGAGAAAAGCCCCTTTTGTGCGATCGACGTCCAGGGAGAAACAATGGAGTCTTCGGAATGCCTTTCCATGAATAACCAGTAACGCGAATGGTCAACCGGATAATGATAAAAGAATTTTTCCCAGACCCTATATTCCTTTAGCTCCGAATCATAATGAATTCTGGAATCCTGCCTTCCAAGGTTGACTCTTAGTTCCGGTTCTTCGGCCAGGAGATTGGAAGGGTGGCCAAGGTCTTTCCCAAACAAGAGCTTTTCGTTCCAGTGATGTAGATAGGTGCCTTCCTCATCAATAATTAAAAAACCACGTCCTTTTTCCGTTGGAAAATGAAAGATCAAATCCGTGTGCACGTTGAGGACAACTATCCCGAAAAGGGTGCCATCTTCACACACGATTTTTCTCCCGATTCGAATCATGGGGGTGTGGGGCAAGCTGAGTTTTCCATGTTCCCGATTCAAGGACACAGGCATCACATGAACACTCTTTTCTTCCACCTCCGTGATATGCTTAAAAAAGTCCCTGTGGGATTTGTCCTGTAGTTTGCCAAAAGGAGCTTCAACAAGGCCTGAATCGGTTCGATCCAACCGAGCAATCTCCTGTCCTGAAACATTGATGATCCTGCCCTGAAGATAGTAATCGCTTCCCGACAACTCCTGTTTTATATCCGCTACAAGGTCTTGGTAAAGATCACCTTTCTGGAACTCAGGATGCGGAAGACCTTTGTTCAAGCCCTCTATCTGTTCCGGAAAGGAACGCAGGTCATCTTCAAAATGCAAGGCAAGCATTCGAACACCCCCTGTAGCAAGATCAAGCAATTTTTTCGAATCGTTAATCTTGGTCTTTATGTCAAAGGCAAATTCGTCCAGTTTGGTTTTCCGGTAATCGTTCCTGAGTTTGACGCCAGTTAAGCCTAGCGCAATCAGCATGGGAAGGACGATGGCCAAAAAGGCGAAAGAGGTAAATTGGAAGTTCAAAGTTTTGAAAATTGATTTGGTTTTCATGGTTGTTAAAGCTACCTGACAACATTCCTGATTTTTTTTATAAATTTCTCCGAGTCCAGCGGCTTGGTGATGAAATCATTGGCTCCTAAGCGAAACGCCTTTTCACGGGATTTCAGATCCTTACCCGTAACCAAAATCACGGGAATGATTTCGGTCTTTGGGTTTTTTCTGATGTGTTCAAGCATTTCAAAACCACCCATTGCCGGCATTTGAATATCGGCAAGGATTAAGTCAAAATCGTTCTCCTCCATTGCGGCCAAGGCTTCTTTTCCGTTTTCCGCTTCTATAGTAATCACATCTATTTTTTTCAGCTTGATTTTGAATAGGGCGCGCGTTTCCTTATCATCTTCAACGATTAAAATTCGCGGTCTTACATAGGGAAGCTCCGCGCAAAAGACACTCCCTTTTCCTGCTTCCGACTGTACGGTTAGTATTCCGCCATGAGCCTTCATAATTTCATGGGCAAAGGGGAGTCCCATTCCGGTGCCTTTTTCCGCAGCGGTCCCATGGGTGGATGTTTTTACATGATGCTTAAAAAGGTCCGGTAGAAGCTCTTCTTGAATCCCAACGCCGGTATCTTTCACCGCCACGGCGCTTTTTGAATCCAGGGGTAGAAATATGGTGATTTGGTCTCCTCTTTTGCAAAACTTTATGGCGTTGGAAAGGAGGTTTTGGATAACTCCGAAGAAGAGTTCATAGTCGGCATTCAGGCGGGTCTCCTGGGGAATGTCATTGATCAGCTCTATTCCCTTTTCAGAGGCAAGGTGAGCCAGACGATTTATAACAGCCTTTACGAGGGAACGGGCTTCGATAAATTCCTTATTGGGTATTATATGGCCGGCCTTGAGACGACTTAAGTCCAACAATCCGTCAATGGTTTCGATCATCTTGTTGGAGCTGTCTAAAATAATATCAAACATGGCCTTTTGTTCCGTGTTTGAGGGGTCCGCCTCATCACGTATTAGTTGTAAAAAACCGGTAATAGATGTGAGTGGCGACTTAAGATCATGGACCACCAGTGATACGAATTTATCTTTAAGTTCCGTCGCCTTTTCCGCTTCATCCTTGGCCTGCTCCAGGGTCAAATTTTTCCATTCCAGTTCTTCCGCAAAATCTTTTAACTTCTCCTCGGCTATCTTGCGTTCGGTAATATCGCGGGCAAAGGCACAGTTGTATTCCTTCCCTTCAAACTCCAGGAAGTTGGCCATAATTTCCACGGGGAATACGGTCCCATCCTTTCTTTGGTGGCGGGATTCAAAGGTAAGGGTGGTGTTTTCTTTGAGATCGACCCAATGTTCCGGCCATCTTTCCGCCGGAAAATCGGGACCAATATCATGAACAGACATGGAGAGCAATTCCTCCCTGGTATAACCGAGTTTTTTACAGGCCACATTATTTACGTAGATGAATTTTGCGTCCGGCCCCATCCAAAAGGCACAGCTTACGGCACGATCGATGGCAAATTGTGTTAACCGCAATTTCTGCTCGGCTAGTTTTTGTTCGGTGATATTCAGGACCGTTCCGAGCATTCGAATCGGTAAACCTTCTTCACTGTATGTAACCATGGCTTTTCCGTGAACCACGCGCTTTTGCCCGTCCGGCAAGACGATTCGGTGTTCTATATCATACGGGCTTCGCTTATACAGGGCTGCATCCACCGATTTTGTTACAAGCTCTTGATCATTGGGGTGGACGGAGTTCATAAACGCCTCATGAGTGGCCTCGAACGTCTCCTTGGTTATGCCAAAAATGCGATAGGTTTCATCCGACCAATGAAGGATATTCCGCTTTATATCCCAATCCCAAAACCCCAGGTGGGCAACACGCTGAGCCTCCGCAAGGCTCGCGCGGCTCTCTCGAAGTTCTCTTTCAGTTTTTTCTCGTCTTTTGATTTCCTCCAATAATTCATCTCGGGATGCCGTGGTTGTGACCAGATTTTCCATCATTTTTTTAAAAGACTCCGCCAGTTCTCCAATTTCATCATTAGTTTTTAGCTCCAGCTGTACGTCTCTTTTCCCAGCCCCGATCTTTTTCACAGCATTGCTCAGCTTAACAATGGGCTTTCTGATGTTTCTTGAGATAAATATTCCTATTATCGCCGCTAGAAGTGCCACGAGGACGGTTATTAACCCAGCGGATTTTTTCAGCTGCTCTATCGGCAAATAAATTTCATCCGTGTCGAACTCAACAATGGAGATCCATCCTAAACTTTTAAAGTCTTTATACCCCTTGGAATGAGAATGAATCATAAGGCGGTTGCCATGACTAAGCTTTCTTTTTTCCACCAAAGACAGTTCATCTGTAACATGGCTGTGAGGCTCTACTAAAGTAAGGCCCTGGAGCAGTTTATAATTCTCAGTGGAAAAGATGACATTCACATCCCGGGTTACCAGTGTGTATTTAGCGCTTTTATGTTTTTTAAATAATTCACTCTTGCTCATATTTTTTAATTCATTGATGACATCCTGGATGTTATAAATAATTTTGAACACGCCGATGAAATTTCCTTCTCCATCTTTGATGCCAATGCCTATATCGATTGAATAAACACCAGCGCTATCATCAAACTCCACATCCTTTACATACACATCGTCCCTTTTTGCCACCTGCCACCATTCCTCGTCATCCTGCCGGTAATCAGTGGTCTTTCCAGTAATAGCCACGTTGGCCCCGAATTTATTGGTAACAATGATTTCCCCGAAAATGGGGTAAGCATATTTCTTATTATAGTATGTGTACTTTTCGCTCAATTCGCCGGCCAACCGATTATTCATCATAGTACGCATAAAGGGGGTGATGGTTTCCTTTGCAGCGAACGTCCATTCCCGGTCTTTTTCATCGATGTATTCCCGTATGTTCTCTAGTTTCTCGAACTCCTTGTTTGATTGAATAATTCCTTCTCGTAAGATGAGGTCATGGGAATACTCCTGGAAGATTTCGATTCTGCGCTGGATATTTCTATCAATTTTTTCATGAACCTCGGAAGCAAAGAGCAGAGAATGTTCTTCGATGGATTTTTCCAGTATCCTTTCACTTGTTTTAATGGACAAGTAGCCACCGGAAAGGATTAAAAGAAAAATCAATGAGAAAATGAGGTAGAATTTTTGGATAATTTTCATGAAAGAAATTCCATTGTTTATATAAAGTATTTGCTAACTGCTAAGGTTCAACGTTCCAGGTTCACGGTTCAAGGTTAAAAAAGATTTGAAGCCAACGTACACCATGGCTCCACAGGGCTTCGCCACTATGGAGCCAGCTGTCAGAGAGCAAGGCTTTCAACCGGGAACCTTGAACCGGTTAACCCGAGTAGTGACAATATTTGGTAACTACTCAGGCTTTAGAACGCCTTAGCCACTTCAAATAGGGATTATTTGCCCTTGGCTTCTTTTTTCGCACTCAGTTTTTTTTCGAGCATGCACTCCTCAATATTTTTCTTCAACTGAGGCATATTTATAGGTTTGGGCTGGAAGCGGGTTGCTCCAAGCTCCAAAAGGTTTTTGATATCTTTATATCCCACAATAGCGGACATAATGATTATGGGCAGGCCCTGAAAGGCCGAATTCCCCCGTAAAGTTTTAATAAGATCCTCTCCATTCATTTCCGGCATCATGATATCTGTAATGAGGATTTCGAACTCCGGATTTGCCTTCAAAGCCTCATAAGCATGTTTTCCGTTGGGGCTTATAAAAGCGATATGCCCCATTTTCTCCACGTTCAATGAAACCAGTTTTTGAATAATTGTGTCGTCTTCCGCTATTAATATTTTTGCCATGCTAAAACTTCTCCTTTTTTTTATTGCTTTTTCTTTTTAATTTATAACCGTTCAGCAAGTTTTAATAAAAAAACCATTCAATTTTACCCTGAAGGGGTACCATACGCTAGCCCAGGGTTAAGGCATGTGTTTGTTACATGCCGCAACCCTGGGATTAAAAAACAACAAAATTTCAACCCTGAAGGGGTTGCATAAAACAAACCCCTAAGGTTGCTCGCTTTTATGTTACCCCTGCAGGGTAAAAAAATGATGAAAAGGAACCCAGGGTTGCAATACTCAAAAAGCGGAGTATTTTAACCCTGGGCTGAAGTATATAGCCCCTACAGGGCAACTATTGTTTTTACTATTTGTATGGTTCATGAGGACCGTCTTGGTTATGTTCTTAGCGGCAACCCCATTAAGCCTTGAATTGATTAACTATGGTATTTAAATCCTCACCTAGTTTTTTCATCTTAGTCGCGGAGTCCATTAAATTATCAGCGCCCGATGTGGCTTCCTTGGAGACATCCGATATTGTCGCCACATTATTGGCAATCTCCGAAGACGCGGCGGACTGTTGTTCGGCAGCGGAGGCAATCTGGCTAATCAGGTCGTTGACATTTGCTACCAACTCCACGATTCCTTGAAACGCCTTTTGCGTCTCTCCCGCAATGGTAACCCCTAAATCAACCTGAGAATTTCCTGTTTTCATAGCGTTTATTACCTCGCCGGTTTCCTTTTGCATGTTCCGTATCATATTGGAAATCTCCCCGGTAGCGTTTTGGGTCTTCTCCGCCAATTTTTTCACTTCATCGGCAACTACGGAAAAACCTCTTCCATGTTCGCCAGCCCTGGCAGCTTCAATGGCCGCGTTCAAGGCAAGGAGGTTGGTTTGGTCTGCAATGTCATCTATGACCCCAATAATTTCACCGATTTCTTGCGATCTTTTTCCCAATTCACCCACTTCCATTTCAGCTTCTTCCACGGCGGTTTTTATTTTTTTCATCTCTTCCGTTGTTCGAGAAACCATCTCAGCCCCTTTGTCGGCCATTTGGGATGTGGAGGACGCAGACTGGTCTGCTTTTAAGGAACTCTGGGCCATTTCGACGCTGGTTGCGGACATTTCTTCAACGGCACTTGCGGCTTCCTCGGATGTGGCCGCCTGTTTTTTTGCAACCCTCGCCCCATCTTCAGCAAATGAGGCCATTTCATTAGAGGCCGTGGCTACCTTCAAAACAATATCTTTAATTTGAATTACTATTTCCCTTATTTTGCTGATGAACTGGTTGAATACTTCAGAAACTTCTCCGATCTCGTCTTTTGAGTTAATTTCCAATCTACTGGTTAAATCTCCTTCTCCCCGGGCAATGTCCACAAGGACCTCTCTGAACTTATCAAATGGCTTAGTGATCAGGTTCCTGACCAAAACAAAGATGAGGGAAGCCACCAGAAGAGAAATTAACAGGGCACCAATGGTTGCCCTGGTTTTGAAAGAGCCTAACTCCATGATATCTTCACTCATAGGAAGGCCAATACTTATAACGCCTATAACTTCCCCGCTCTTTTGTCCCATACCATCCTCGTGGCAAGTGTGGCAGGATTCCACACTGGTATCCGGGTCTCCATCCAGAATTACCGGGATCGTTGCCCGATAGACGGTATCTCCTTTTCGAAAACCGTTTTCCGGAAAGAGATCAGACCGGAGATTGACCATTTCAAAAACAGCTTCTCCTGTGCCAATTACCTTTTTGTCAATTTCATCCTTCGGCTCTTCCATGACATCCGACCCACTCTCCCTTTGGTCTTTGATAACTTTATGGTGCCATGCTACCCAGGAAATCCCATGGGTAGCTTCGCTCATTTTCCCTAGCCAGTTATCCAGTATGCTTACGCCAAGGTCTTCGGGATCATCAAGACGTACCTTCATCACTTCCACAACCATATTTCGCTGGAGCTGCGTGGTTGTAAAGGCCGCGTCGTGATATGCCTTTACAAGAGCTTTTTCCTTGTTGGAAATCATCAAAACCGCCCCCAGGATGTTTAAAACAAACACTGTGAACCCAACCAGGATGATCAATTTGTAGCTAATTTTCAGGTCTTTCCATTTCCTCATGGGCATAGATTCCTTTATTAAGTTGAATACTTAAAACATCATCCCTCGTTATTCTCACCCTACATCCCGTCATCCGTATTCCACTTGCCCACCTTAAATTTTCCCATCAACATCCGCAGGTCTTCAGCACTCATACTTAATTCTTCTGCGGTTTTAGCGCCCTCGGTGATACCGGCGGCGAATTGGGAGCTGGAAGCGGAAATGACGTTGATGATATCAGCAATATTTTTAATGTCCGTTGCCTGGCTCTCAGCGGCAGATGAGGCCTGCTCCACCACGTGTGCCGTGGTTTCGGCATTCTGGGTTATAGAAACCATGGAGTTTCCGGCATTTTCCATAGCTTGCACGGCCTCACTGGAGCTGGTCCTTATGGTTGAGATTATCGTTGTAATTTCGTTAGTGGCCTTCGCCGTACTTTCCGCCAGCTTTCTTACTTCATCAGCAACCACCGCGAAACCTTTTCCATGTTCACCGGCGTTAGCGGCCTCGATAGCGGCATTAATGGCTAGAAGGTCCGTTTTCCCGGCGATATCGGCAATGGCATTCACCATTTCTCCTATCCTCTGGGACTCTTTCCCCAGTGAGACAATGGAATGACTCGCTTCTTCTATCACGGATTTCCCAGCCATGGTGGCCTCCAGGGTGGAATGGGACGCTTGGGACGCGGTATTTGTGTTTTCGTTCACTTCATTGATTTTATTTTCTATCTCCTTTGTCGATGCGGTAAGTTCATCACTCTGGGCCGATTGCTCCTCGGCCGTGGCGGACATCTGTTCCGATGAGGCCGCCAGTTCCGAGGCGGCGGCGGAAACCAGTTCCACTCGATCCATTACATCGCATACCATCTCCGCCAGGTTAGCCATCAACTTGTTCATGTGGCCCGCCAATTCCCCGAATTCATCCTTCTCCGAATCATCCATTTTTTTTGTCAAGTCCCCTTCCCCTTCGGAGATATCCTTGACGGTTTCCACAACCGTTTTTATCGCCTTTGCAATGGAACGTCCAAGGGTGGCGGCGAACAGGATTCCCGCAAGCAGGGAAAGGATCAATATGAGGGTAGCGGTGGAAATGCCTGATGTGGAAGAGTCGAGGATATCATTCATCGATTGGTTAAGTTCATTCATTTGCTCGTCAACAAAGGTTTCGATGCTTTTCGACATTTTTTCCGCAAAGGGATCGAATTCCTGCATCATCTTATTCCCTTCCACAGGACCGTATTGGATGTAGATATCGGCCATTTTTTTGCCCATGTTGTAATAGTCCTGAAAATCCTTTTCCAAACTTGTCAATTCGTCCAATCCGGCTTGATATTTTTCTCTTTCAAACATTTCCCTGAATTTGTTCAAAAGCTCCTTGAACCTGGCGGCATATTTTTTCGCTTCATCGAAACCGTCATCAAAACCCTCTGCCCCGCGAGTAGCGGAAATATCCGTCATCCATTGCTGTATCTGTATAACGCACATTTTCATCTCCATGGCGTCCAGGGCAAAAGGGGCCGACTCGGTGACGGTTAAATGCGCTTTTCCCTGGATGCCTTTGAAGGAAGTTATGTTTAATAGACTGCCGGCAAAAGACAAGGCAATTATAATGCCAAACCCCAGAAATAGTTTTTTTACAATGGTAAGTTTCATTTTTTTCCTTATAAATCGTTTAAAGATATTAATGATTAAAGAATTAGAGCCATACAGTAGATTTCTTAATATGCCGTCTAACTGAACTGAGCAACCTGTGGCTGTCCAGCTTTGCCTGATAGTCGTCGACGCCTGCCTTAAGTCCCTCCAGTCGATCCTCTTCTCCGTCCCTACTGGTAACCATGAGGACAGGGAGATCGTGGTAGCCGGCTTTAATGGCGCGAGTAAGTTCGTAACCGTTCATCCCCGGCATTTCCAGATCGGTTATAACCATGTCGATATCTGACAATTTATCCATGGCGTCCTTTCCGTCCACTGCCAAAATAACGTCAAAACCATCCTCAAGCAGTTGTTTTTTTATGGTTTCCCTGGCCACCGGTGAATCGTCCACTACCAATATCCTGCCGTGTTTTGTTGGTAGGGCAGGAGTGCCCTGATGCACCGGGCTTTCGTCCAGGGTTCGTTTGATTACCGCGTCCTCTTTGAGGATGAGGGTAACCCGGTTGTCCAGTACCGCGCTGTAGGCCACACCGGAGGCGCTAAAACAGTCATCCATCTCGCTCCTGTTGATTTCCTTCATACCCCTTAGCTTGTTAACGGCCAGCCCTGCCGTGTCCCCGTTCACTTTTGAAATGACCAGGTAAATGTCGGGTTCCTGCCTGGCGGGGGGGAAGCTGGTAATATCGTATAAATGGATGATGGGGAGCACCTCTCCTTCGTACCTGACCACTTTTCTTCCGCCTACGGATTCGATGTCGTTTGATGCTATATTTTCTATGTTGTTAATGGATTTTATCGGAAGGGCGTACTGTTCCGGAGCACCGTCATCCACCAGCAATACACTCAGGACATCTTCTTTCCTTTGTTCCTCTTCTTTTTCCAGTTCCCCTTCCCCCTGAAGTCCGGCCGTGTGGCCAAAACGCATCAATTCAGAGACGTCAAGGATCAGGGTAATGATTCCATCCCCAAGGATGGCTGCGCCTGAGAAAAATTTCCCTGCGCACATATCTTTCAGAACATCCAGAGACTTAATGACAACCTCCTCTTGTCCAATGGTTTCTTGCACCACGCAGCCCAGTCTCTGCATTCCATGCTGCACCACAACCACGCAAATTTCGTCGCTGTCTTCTGCTTCCAGATCCAACACTTCATGCAAAAAGACGAGGGGAAGGATTTCATCTCGAAGCTTTATCACCTTTTTCCCCCTTACTGCCCGGAGTTCGGAGGCCGGCACACGAACCGTTTCTTTAACCGCATCCAGGGGAATGGCGTAACGTTCGCCACCGACTTTACATAAAAGGGTTTGGAGGATGGCCAGGGTAAGGGGGATTTTGATCTTGACCAAGCTGCCATGTCCGGGCGATGAATCCAGCTCGATAATCCCCTTGAGCTTTTCAATATTGGAGCACACCACATCCATTCCCACACCTCGGCCGGATACGTCGCTCACCTCTTCAGCAGTACTAAAGCCCGCCGCGAAAACAAGATTGAATGCCTCGTTCCGGCTCATGGAATAGACCTCTTCGGCGGTGAACATCCCTTTTTCCACGGCTTTTTCCTTCAGTTTTTCCGGGTCCATTCCCTTGCCGTCATCTTTGATCTCGATGATCACATAGCTGCCCTCGTAATAGGCGGAGAGTTTCACCGTGCCCTTTGGATTTTTTCCCTTTTGTTTGCGGTCTTCCGGTTTTTCTATTCCATGGTCCACGGCGTTTCTAATAAGATGAACCATGGGGTCTCCAATTTCCTCTATAACGTTTTTGTCCAACTCCGTTGTTTCCCCTTCTATAACCAATTCCACTTCTTTTCCCAGGGAGCGGCTCAAATCCCGCACTACCCTGGTAAACTTGCTGAATACAGTGGATACAGGGAGCATGCGGGTCTTCATGACAGCGAATTGTAGCTCCGTGGTGATGAAATCCAGCTGGTGGGCAGCTGTGTTCAATTCCGTGTATTTTTCCTCTTCTCCTGAAAAACCGGGTTCCACCTCCTTGATAAGCTGGACTTGTCTGTTCCTGGCGAGAACCAACTCACCCGCCAGGTTCATAAGGCTGTCGAGACGCTCTACGTCCACTCGGATCGTGCTGATGTTCTGTCTTATGAGGGAGGCGGACTTACCTGCGGGCGATGCCACGGGCAATTCTTTTTTTCCCGTCTTTTCCGGTTCTACCGAACTCGCTTGATCTTCTTTTTCAATCAGAAGAATTTCCTGCTTTGATGATTTCCCCTCCGCGCCATTTAATAACTTCTCTAAGCGATTCATAACGTGGAAAATATCTGTTGACTCTTTTCCGGAATTAGCCAGATCCGACATCAGGTGCTTGATCACATCCAGGGCTTCCAGGAGAACGTCCACAATTTCAGGGCTTGACTCCATATCTCCGGTCCTGATTCTATTCAGGACGTCTTCTGATTTGTGGGCCGTGGATTGAATGGAATTGAAGCCCAGGAATCCCGCCGCTCCTTTCAAGGTATGCATGGTTCTAAAGACCTTGTTTAAAAGGTCCATCTCACCGGGATTATCTTCCAAGGCAACCAGGTCCGTATCGAGCTGGTCCAGGCCTTCCTGAGATTCCTGGATGAAGTCATCAATGATCTCCTGTGGATATATAACGGCGGGAGCCGCGTCTGCCTCTTTTTGTTCAGCTTTTTTTTCCGTGGCAGGCTTTTTCATGGGTTCAGGTTGTGTGGATATGGGCTTTACCTCTGGCTCGGACTCGGCGGGCTGTGAGGTCTCTTCTCCCATTTCCGGTTGACTAGAAGGAGAAAAAAAGCCCTCAATGATATCCTCGTGGCCGCTGAAAGGGTCGGAGCCGATTGCGGGTTTCGTCTTTTTATTTCTTTTTTTAGCCATGGTTTGCGTCTTTATGTAAACTTTTTAAGTAAAAGAGAGTATTTTCCCAAGATTCAAAATCGTCATAAGGTTCCCACCCTCTTTGGATATTCCCTCAATGTATTCAGCGTCAATTCCTTCCAAGGAAGAAGGCGGTGGATCAATATTGCTTTGGGCCAACTCCACAACTGACGAGATAGAGTCCACCATTAGGCCGTAAAGGTTTCCCTTCAGCTTTGCTATAATCACTCTGGCAGCATGGCCACATTCCCGTTCATGGAGACCAAGGCGGACCCTGAAGTTAATTACCGGAACAATTTTCCCTCGGAGGTTCAAGACACCTTTTAGAAAATTCGGGGATTTGGGAACCCTGGTAATGGTAATTTCATTCATCTGGTTAATTTCCTGAACATTCAGGATATTCACGGCAAAGGATTCATCCTCAATGCTAAAGGTCACGAATTTGCCGGTTTCGTTGCTGTGTGTGTTTTCTTTAGTAATTTCCATAAAGCTCCTACAATTTAAACCTTTCCATCATCTGCTTTAATTCCGAGGAAAGCCTGCTCAGATCCTCCGCCGCCCTGGCTGTTTCCGAAGAGGCGCCGGTAACCTCCCGGCTTGAATCGGTTATAACGCGGATGTTTTCGGAAAAGGTTATTATGGTTGCAGATTGTTCCTCGGTGGCCGTGGCGATCTGTTCAATCATTCCGGTGGCGTCGTCCACTTGTTTGGTTATGATTTCCATAGAGGTCCCCGCATGGTCCATGGAATCGATGGCTCCTTTGGTGTTTTCCTGAATTACGGTAATGACTTCGGTTATCTCGTTGGTGGCCTTGGTGGTCCTTTCCGCCAGTTTGCGCACCTCATCCGCCACCACGGCGAAACCTTTTCCTTGCTCTCCCGCGTTAGCCGCCTCAATGGCCGCGTTAATGGCAAGGAGGTCAGTCTTGTTGGCAATATCAGCTATGAGGTGTATCACTTCTCCTATTTTGTTGGAATTCTGCGCTAGCGTGGCGATAACGCGCTGGGATTGCCCGATAACATCCTTCCCTTCGTGGGACTTTTCCTTTGCGGTCCTGGAGGCGGAGGCCGCTGTGGTTGAATTTTTTGCCACGTCCATGATGGTACTGGACATTTCATCGCTGGAGGTGGTCAGCGTGGAGGCATGGGATGCCTGGCTATCGGCGTTAACGGACATTTGTTCGGAAGAAGCGGCCAGTTCGGTGGAAGTGGAAGCAATTCTGTCCGTTGATTCCGTGATATCGCGGATCAGATTACCAAGGTTCCTTCCCATATCATCCACGCTATCCGCAAGGCCTTCCACTTCGTCTTTCAGGTCCACACCCAAAAAGAAGATTTTGATCCCTGTCTTTTGGCTCAGGTCGCCCTTGGCCATATTTCCGATCACCTCTCTGATCCGAAAGAGGGGTTTGAGGAGATGGATATTGAGAAGCCACATGGAAATTATTATGATGGCAACGGATAAGAATATTAGGCAGGCCATCATCGCCAAAGCCCGTTTGGCGTCTTCCCTGGCGCCGTTGGCTACCGCTTTAGTCAGGTCATCAGCAAAGGCCACAATCTCTGGGGCTCGAACATTCATAAGGACGTCAATCCCCTTGTAAAAGTTGTCTTTTGCATTTATAGCCGGAATCAGGAAACCCTTCCTTTTCTTCCATTCTTTTTCCGCAAGATTCAGTTTGGCCACCACCGGTCCGCTTGCTTTCTTGAGGTTAAGTTCTCGGGAGCCGGATTGTAGACCTTCCAGGGCCTTTTCAAACTCTGTTACAGTTCCCATGAGTTCATTCCTGATCGTGTCTTTTTCCTCGTAAGAGGTGAAATACCGCTCCATGAGGTAGGACATCTTTAAAGTAAGAGCCCTTTGCTTTCCCGCCAGGTTGATGTTCCTTTCGTACCCGTTACCCTCGCGGTTCAACTTTTCGAAGTCTTTTACCATCTCATTAAAGAGGCCGACCATGGGAAAGGTGCCTTTCTCCACCTCTTTTTTATTGGCCACCAATACATCGCCTTGCTCCATGGCATGATCCAGCTCTTTTTGCATGACGTTCCATTGCTCTTTCAATTTGGCAAGTTTTCCCAGGACCGCCGGATCGGTAATGGCGGCAACCTTATGGGAACCGCTTCTGAGAGATTTAATAACCTCGGGATATTCCGCCCTCTTTTTCTGAAATACTTTCTCAAGCTCTTCAATGTCGTTCATGATGTGGCGGTTCAGGATGTCCACAATCTCCACTGCCCTCTTTCGCAAGGCCCCGGCCATATCCACCTGGGCGTATTTCTTGCTCATATCCGTTACCAGGAAGTAAAAAATGGCGCATTGTAGCAGGAGAAAAAACAAGAGCATAAAATAGGGTGTGTATGTCCTTACTTTTATTGAATGCATTTTATTCATGGGCTTGTTCTCCTAATTAAAAAAAATGGGTTATTTGCCATCTTAATTCAGACATTGGAATACCGGAATGATGGAAAATTGGAATGTTGATAATGGAATTTCCCCAACTATTCCAGTATTCCAGTATTCCAACATTACATTTATGAAGTTTAGAGAGAAAGCAGGTACAAAAGGAATGAAAATTTTAATTTTTCAAAAACTTAAATTGGTACGTTCACTCTTGGTCTTCTTTTATAGGGAATAGATCGAAATCCTTCCTGGCCTTTTGAAAGACAAACTCGAAAATTTTCTTTGTCGCATTGGAAACATCTACAAACCGCCAACTCGCGCGGACCTGTTTATTGGAATGATGGTTATTGCAGGGCAAAACTTCTAAGCGCAAAAACTTGCTCGATATGTCCCTTGTCCGGATATCGGAATATTCCTTGGGAAATGCCACCGCAATACCTGTTTCTTTAAGAAGGTTTGTTCCGAATCCATGCGAATAATCTAAATCACAAAGAATCCCTCCGGAACTCATATTCACGGCCTTGGCTTTCGCATAGTGGTCTCCCATATGCACCTTAGCTATGACGCCCGGTATGTTGATCCGGTCGCTGGTCCGTAGTTTTATTGGGTTACAGGCCAGGTTGATCTTGGTGGAGAGTTGTTTTTTATCGAAGGGAGTTACAAGATAATGCTCAATGCCTTCATTTTTCAGTTTTGCTAAAGTTTCATTTTTTTGGGATGAAGTCATTAAAATGAAAGGGGTGTCTTTGTTTTCGGGTAATTCACGCGTTAATTTAAAGATGCTCGCCCCATCCACACTTCCGGTTTCATTAGCGGAAATAACAACATTGAATTTTTGCTTTTGAAGTTTTTCAAGAGCTTCTTCACTGGAGGATGCCTCGGTAACGCAAAAATCGCCTAGTTCTGATAAAACCATTTTATTTAAAAGCATTTGTATGGAACGGTTCTCGTTAATGATCAATAAATTCCTCATGTACTTCCTCACTCCTATTGTTTTTAGTTTTTTAACTTCTCAATTTGGCACAGTTTACGGGGAGGGTGATAATAACTACGGTACCTTTTCTCGGTTCCGACTGATACTCCATTAAACCTCCATGATCTTTAATAATACCGAAAGAAATCGATACACCCAGCCCTGTTCCGCCGGAATCTGTTTTAGTGGTAAAGAAGGGTTCCATCACTCTCCGCAAAGTCTCGGAGTCCATGCCCTTTCCCTCGTCCCTGAACTGGAGAATAATCACACCTCGGGATTTATCATGGGCGCCGGTTATTTCAATGGCCTTTTTTGCATCCGTAAGGGAATGGCAGGCATTGGTGATCAAATTGACAAAAACCTGTTCCAGTTTTTGGGAATCCCCCTTTATGGCGGGCAGGTCCGGAATATCAATTTTAAAATGATCGGTGCTTTCTTTAATAAGACTCCAAAGAAGGTCTTTTGCGGAAAAAATTAAGTCTTTGACTTGTATTTCTTGGCCACTGGCGGTTGGGTCTAACCGGGAAAAGTCACGCATGCCCGCAACAATTCTTTCTATCCTTTCCGCCCCGGTCTGAATATCCCTGGTGAGC
This sequence comes from Nitrospinia bacterium, assembly GCA_029261755.1. GTDB lineage: Bacteria > Nitrospinota > Nitrospinia > JACRGO01 > JACRGO01 > JACRGO01. Next base: position 44,587 of record JAJDAS010000247.1, on the reverse strand, counting down.
TTTGGAAAATTTGTCAATGCCCTGACAACGGGTTGGGGTAATGAGCCACTTTCTTCGTCGTTTCTCGAATTAAAGAACTCGTCAATTTGCATCCATTCGTTTTCAATGATTGAGGCGCATAACATGACAAGGTGATTGGGGTTGTTGATCTCGTGGCAAATTCCGGCCGTCAGGGTCCCAATGGAGGTTAATCTGTTTGCATGGGCAAGAAGTTCCTTTTGATGCTTTTCTCTTTCCTTGGCGAGTTTTTTTTCGGTAATATCCTCCTTGACTGAAACAAAATGGGTGATTTTTCCTTCCGGGTTCTTAATGGGCGCTATATATGCTGATTCCCAAAAAAAACCTCCATTCTTTTTCTTGTTATAGAATTCTCCCCTCCATTCCTTGCCCGAGTTAATGGTATTCCACATTCTTCCATATTCCTTAGGGGGTGTTTTGCCTGACTTTAACAGTCTCGGGTTTTGGCCAAGTATTTCTTTAGAGGTATAGCCGGTTATTTCGGTAAATTTTTGATTAACATATTTAATATTCCCGTTGGTGTCTGTCATAACCACTATATTAGGGCTCTGTTCTATGGCCAAGGATAATTTTCGGAGTTGTTCCTCTGCCGCTTTGCGGGTTTCCTTTTCCCGTTCCTTTTCCTGGTGAAATTTTTCAACCAGATACGCATTGTTCAGCGGGCCGGCCGCCAAGTTGGACGTTACCAGGCAAAACCTGATCTCGCGGCCACAGAACATAACTTCTTTCTTCGGGGATTTGAGGATAAGGACGCCGATGGCCCTATCTTTTAACATTATGGGAAAAACCATCATTGATTTGACGCCTGAAATTTTCAAGACCCCCAGGGCTGGCGCCATTAGCGGCTCTTGGAAAATATTATTTATCACCAAGGGTTCCCTTGTTTCCAAGACCTTTTGGATTTCAGGATATTTGTTACAATTTATCTCAAGTTGCGTGACTTCCTTCGAATCGCTGGACGCCATCACCCAACCCGTAGTGCCTGTAGTGTGGGCATAAACTATGGAACAACGTTTGGACTCAATGACACCGGTAACCGAGGAGACAATCATAAATAGAGTTTCACAAGGGTCTTCTGCCGAGGAGAGTGACTGGGAGACATCGAGAAGGGCGGACTTTTCCCGTTCTTTTTCCATTAAAATATCATGGGTTTCTTTTATTCTAATGTGGGTTTTCACCCGTGCAAGGAGTTCAACTAAATGGAAGGGTTTGGAAACATAATCATTGGCTCCAGCGGAAAATCCTTTCACTATATTTTCCGTGTCTCCCAAACCAGTCAGCATGATAATGGGAATCGCTTTATACTCATCTTCCGATTTCAGGGCCTCACAAACCTTGAACCCATCCATTTTGGGAAGCATAATATCGAGAAGGATAAGATCCGGCCTTTCCGAACGGGCCTTGGCAAGTCCTTTTTCCCCGCATTCGGAGAAAATCACTTTATACCCTTCTTCCTCCAAGGCTAATCGAAGGGTTTTAATGACTATCATTTCATCCTCAATCAAAAGAACTTTTTTCATATTTTAAATATTGTTATTAACCTTCCAATTCTTTGGCCAAAATCCTATTAGCTGTTTCCACGGCAGCTTTCATCACAAAAGGCTTTAGAATGATTTCCTCCACCCGGTTTTCCAGTAATTTTTTTTCCTTTTGTTCGTCCAGGTAGCCAGTAATTACCACAATCGGAATATGTTGTTTCAGTTCGCCTATTTTTTCAATGAGTTCTATGCCATCAGTCAAAGGCATTTCGAGGTCTGTGATAAGGAGAGAAATCGGATTTGAAGGGCCTTCGTTTTTCAGGATAATATCAAGGGCCATTCTGCCATTGGAAGCGGTGATGACTTTATGGCCCGCTAATTCCAGCATGGCCTTTAGGGCGGAGCTCATAATGTCATCATCCTCCGCCACAAGTATTCTTTTCCCTTCTCTTGATGCCTTTACATAAATGGGACATTTTTTATAATCTCCACCGCAGAAATTCAGGGCAAGTTTAATGTTTTGGCTTTTCATGTCCGAGCAGTAACAGTCTGCCAAGGAATTCTCAATAAACGGGCATGTTTTATATTCAGGTTTTGTTCTAAGTTTTCTCTTCATTTCACCATTCCTTCTACAAGTTGCGGGTTACGAGTTTTGGGTGAAAAGACGCAGAAATTCTCTCAATTTTCAGGCTTGACTAACTATCTTCTCCTTTGCGTTTCACTGATCTGGCTGCCAAGGTCTTAACCCCTTCTTGTATTGCGAAATTCATGCCGTAGCTCAATGAAGGAGAAATTATAATGATATAATTATAAAATAATAACCATAATATAATTATAATGTGGGAGGTGGCAGTATAAGAGGCAAAAAAACAAAAAAAAGGGGGAAAGTGTAACCGGTTACAAATGTGTAACCAGGATGCTGTGGAGGGTAAACGGGTTGCGAGTGACGGGTGGCGGAGGTCGGAGGACGGTCTATCGGCTGTGCAAGTTACGGGTTAAGGTCTTCAATTTCAAGGGTTCCGGGTTAAACTCATTACGAATCCCTTGTTCTTCAGGGGTTACAATACTGTAACCTTTGATCTTTTTGTAAAGCGTTTTTCTGCTCATTCCCAGAAAGCGTGCTGCTTTGGCTTTGTTCCAGGAGGCATTTTCCAGGGCTTTAAGAATTCGTTGAGGACCATCCGTATCTTCCGAATCTTTGTACCCGGGAAAATCAGAGGGCAAATCCTCAAAGGAAACTACTGGCCGGCTGCAAATAACAAAGGAGTGCTCCAGGCAATGCTCCAGTTCTCTCACATTACCCGGCCAGGAGTAATTCATGAACCCTCTTTTTACCTCTTCCGAAACACCCGCAATCTCCTTTCCCAGTTTTTTATTTAGCTTCTTTATGAAGTGTTCCAGCAGGAGAGGAATGTCTTCCCGTCTTTCCCTCAATGAAGGCAATGTTATTTTTACCACGTTCAGGCGGTAGTAAAGGTCCTCCCGAAAAGAGCCCTCCCGCACCTTTTTGGAAAGGTCCTGGTTGGTGGCCGCCAAAATACGAATGTCTACCTTGCTGGAGGTGGATTCGCCCACTCTTTCAAATTCCTTGTTTTGAAGAACCTTCAGCAAGCGCAGCTGCATTCTCGGCGATATATCCCCGATTTCATCCAGCAAAATAGACCCGCCATCAGCCTTTTGAAATCTTCCCACTTTATCTTTAATTGCGCCGGTAAAGGCTCCCTTAACGTGTCCGAAAAGTTCGCTTTCCAGCAGGCTCTCCGTTAAGGCGGAACAATTGACTTTAACAAACGGTTTGTCTTTTCTGTTTCCCAGGTGATGAATCGCATCCGCCGCTAGTTCTTTCCCGGTTCCACTCTCTCCCTGGATCAGAACCGTTGTGGGAACGTCAGCTAATTTCTCTATGAGGTAATAGATTTCCCGCATTTTTTTGTTATTCCCAACGAGGTTGTGAAATTGGCGATGTTCACCTAGCTCCTCTTCAAGGTGGGCAACATAGGTTTCATCTTTGGCCGTCATCACAGCGCCTACGAACTGATCCTGCCCGTTCAAAAGAGGATAGGTGCTAAGAGTCATCAGGCGCTCGTTCCCCTTTTCATGTTGGCATTGTACGCGATAAGCCTTTAAAGGCCGCCTTTTCTCCAGGGTTTCAACAAGGATCTCCAGACATTTACTCCCTCTCCAGTTTTGTATGTGATTCAATTTCTTTCCGATAAAATGCCTCCGGGATAATCCGAACAAATTTTCCGCCGCATTGTTTATTTCGATCCCTGTTAATTCCTCATCCACGGTGATGATTCCATCCTGAACACTCTTGAATATGGCCTCAAGGTTGGAGCGGTATTTTTCCTTTTCATCCACAACGGCCTTATGGCGGAGCGCCATATTCGCCTCGCTCAGAAGCTTGGCCTGATTAACGGGCTTGATAAGATAGTCGAAGGCGCCGAGCCTAATGGCCTCGGACGCGGTGTCGATGGAAGGAATTCCGGTAAAGATAATCACCAGGCATGAGAGATTCATTGTCTTTATCATTCGCAGAACATCCATCCCTGATTTATCTCCCAAGATAATATCCGCGAATACTAAATCAAAAGACCTTTTCTTAAGCCATGACTCGGCTTCCTGGAAATTCCCGGCAGTAAATACGGAATATCCCTCTTTGGTAAGAAATTTCTGAAAGGTAAACCTGATACCTTCCTCGTCGTCTATAATTAGAATGCTGGGTTTGGTCATTTTCAATATTTTCTCGTGCAATCTGAAATTTTAAGTTACCGGAAGATCTATCATTACCTTAGTAAACTCCCCTTCGGAACTCTCAAAAGTAATCCTGCCTCCATGGTTAGTAATAATGCCATGGCTGATGCTCAACCCTAAACCGGAACCTTTACTCTTGGGTTTAGTGGAAAAAAACGGGTCCGTTATCTTTTCCAGTATATCCGAGGGAATTCCGGTCCCTTGATCATAAAAGGTAATCCGAGCGTGGGAACGGTTATTGATTGCCACTTCTTCACCCATGATTTTAAGGATTTTCCCTTCATTCGATCCCGCGTATTTACTATTCAAGGCATATTGCGCGTTATTGATGATGTTCAAAAAGACCTGTTGAATATTATTTGGGCTTGCTAATATTTTGGGCAAATCCGAAGGGACGTCCACTTTAAGGATAATACTGTCTTTTCGGATTTGTGTCTTGGCAAGAGCCAGAGAGCCGGAGATTATCTCATGAAGGCGGACAGGAAGGCTTTTCTCCTTATCGACCCTGGCGAAAGAAAGGAGGCTTGAAACGATGTTTTCAATTCGTTCACCTTCCTTAACAATTCGGCCGGAAATATTTTCACCCTCGGTTCCCTCTTTATAATCATCCTTTAATAACTGCGCGTAGTTGATAATAGAGTTGATAGGATTGTTGATCTCATGCGCCACGCCTGCCGCCAAACTCCCTATGGCCTCCAGCTTTTGGGCCTGGAGGAGCTGAGCCTGGATTTCTTCTTTTTCCTTTTCGGCCCTTTTTTTGTGCGTAAGATCCTCAACCAGAACAAAAAAACCTTTGGTCTTTCCCTCTCCTTCAAAGTATGGAACATAAGTGGCATGAACAAAACGAGTCCCGCCTTTTTGATAAGGTAATAATGTGTCAAAAGATACTTTCTTTCCTGATAAGGCATTCCTGGCATGTTTTTTAATCAGCTCATAAGCCCCCTTACCCAGAACTTCTCTAATGGACTTTCCGAAAATTTCATCGCGTGAATGTTGAAACCAGTCCTCATACGCCTTATTGTTAAATCGGTAACGCTCACCCGAATCTACGTAGGCAATAAGGGTCGGGAGAGAATCCGTTATGAGACGAAGCTGCTCTTCACTTTGTCTCAAAGCTTGATCCGCCCTCTTGATTTCCGTTATGTCTTCCGCGATTCCCACATGCCGGTATATCCTGCCTGATTGGTCGAAAACAGGAAAACTGCGGTCTCTGATCCACCGTAAGGTTCCATCGGGCTGAAGGATGCGATATTCTTCGTTGAAACCTCCAACCGCCATTTTATCGTAGGAAGTTTTGATCCTCTCTTGGTCATCTAGGTGAATGGAATTGGCCCAGGAATGAGGGTCTTTATAAAGGCTTTCGCAGGAACACCCCCAAATTTCTTCATAACCCGAACTGATGTAGAGAATCTTATTTTCATTTAATGAAAGAACGTAAAAAACTTCCCGGATGTTTTCGGCAATCTGACGAAAACGCTCTTCACTTTCTTTAAGCCTCTCTTCCGCCTGTTTGCGTTCCGATATCTCCCGCGCCACACATACCAGTCCCTGGTTATTGCCATGGCCGTCTCGCATTTCAGAGGTGGAAAAAAGGACGGGAATCTTCAATCCGGCTTTTGAGTGATAGCTAACTTCTATATTTCGGCTCAACCCCGGATGAAAAAATCCGTCAATGTTTTTTCCTTCTAGAGATTCATCCCATTCCATGATTTTACTTGCGGGTTCGCCGACCAATTCTTCTTTCTCATAACCCAAGAGATCACAAAGGGCCTGGTTTGCCATGGTTATAGCTCCCTGCGGAGATATGACAAACAATGTTTCACTCATGAAGTGGATAATATTTTCCAGGTAGTCCCTGGACAAAATGTTCTTTTTCTCTTTTATAGCCACTTGCTTATGACAAATTTACACTGTCTAAAAAAATTTAGAAACTTGAATGTAGAAAGATTTGCGGGAACCTGTGTGAAGAGGTTTTATTTGCAGACATTCTTAGGAACGGTAAAAAATTCCAAATATCTTTTGCTATATTTTCAGCCTATAGGAGAAATTTCACGAATCTTTGCCACAATGACAGGATGAAAATGGAAAGAAATTAGAGTGTTTTATTTTTGGCTCCAAATTTGGCAAAAGATTAGCAGAGTAGCGTATTAAAGTCAAAAACCTTCCTTTGTCAAGGCACATTTCTACCGGCGCCCTTTTCAAGATTTTTAATCCGTTAGGAATCATGAAAACGAGATACAGGAAAACGCTAAAATCTGGAAGATATTGTACGCCTTTTCCCTATTGCTAACGGGGTGAATCCTGAAAGTAAGACTCAACATCGGGCATGGTGCCCTCAACCGGAAGCGGATGAAGAAGTCTCTGGAACCGTGGGGCATGAATTTTTTGATTCCAACATAATTGATATTCCAAAGTGTAGAAAGATATAATGTTTTCTTCCAATGATAGAGTCTTTTAAGAAGTTAAACAAAGTAATGTATGGAATGAATGGCAAAATTGTTACTGAAAGGCAAAAAAGATGCAAAAAATATTTATTTTTCTATGCTTATTGATACTTGTAGGGTCTCAAACTGTTTCCGCATCTGAAGAAAGAGAAAGGTTTAAAGATAATGGCGATGGTACCATTATCGATGCCAAAAGCAAGCTGATGTGGATAAAAAAACCAAACTTTTTTGGGGACCTTTGCAAACAAAAAAAGGAAGAACTTGCTTGCAATTTTTTTCCAAAGAAGGATTTGCCTCTTGCCACTTGGAAGATAGCGGAAGTAACTCTCAAAGTCTTTTCCTTTGCCGGTCATAGCGATTGGAGACTTCCAACCAGGGAAGAAGCTGATTTGCTGATTCGCATTGCTCAGCAACAAATGAATAACCCTTTTGGGAGTATATTATCGATGTATTGGACATCCTCCCCAATAAAGGTCGGGCGCTCTTATTGGATGGTTTTCCCCATTGAGGGTATTGCAGTCCCCATGCAAAAAGATACGGTGGGATTTATTTGGCCGGTGCGGGATCTAGAGTAATTCATTCTCTTTTTTGGTTCGCTTAAAAATCACCATTTAAAATTTCAAAGCAGAAAAAACTGTTTCCCAGGGAACTCAACGAGGCTGGCGGCTATTGACATAACAATGGTAAATCATTGATAATTAAACACTTTTTGGCTAAATTTTCTTCTTCCGGTTTAATAATTTCAAACGTCCGCTTGGCGGATTTTTAAACTAATCCAAGGTGTATCTTTATGTCCATCGGAATCATGGGAGGAACGTTCAATCCGATCCATTACGGCCATTTACGTTCCGCATCGGAAGTAGCTGACCGGTTTGCACTGGAGAAGGTATTATTCATTCCCGCTTATATCCCTCCGCACAAGGAAGAAAGTGAAGTCGCTCCCGCAGAGCACCGTCTCCACATGACGGAGTTGGGGATTCGCGTTGACAGACGGTTCGTTTTGAGTTCCACCGAAATTTACCGGAAAGGAACCTCATACACCATTGATACTTTGAGGCAATTGAAACAAGAAGCTCGGCAAGGGCAGGATTTTTTTTTGTCATGGGGGTAGATTCCTTTTTTGAAATACCCACTTGGAGAGAGGCTGGAGAAATTTTTTTTACCACCAATTTGATAGTAACTACCAGACCTGGTTTTTTGATGGAAAACGCGGAACATGTTTTCCAAAATCCGGTTTTTAAAAATATACATTTTGTCGAAACCGATGGTGGAGAAGAGTATAAGTGCCGTTCCATTAAGGCGGAAAGGTCACCATTTTCTGTGTTTATTTTTGAAACCACCCCCGTCCCTATTTCAGCGACGGAAATCAGGGGCAAAGCTCAAAAGGGGCAAGATATTTCCCATCATTTACCCCAGGCAGTGGAAAAATATATAATTGATCACGCAGTTTATAAGAACTAAACTCTCATTTTATGGATATTACCTTATTGAAAAAAGCGGAGATAGGTTTCCATGCCGCTCAAAATAAAAAAGCATCGGATGTTTTAACATTAGATATTCGTGGCGTTTCCTCAGCAGCCGACTTTTTCATGATTTGTAGTGGTGACTCCACACGGCAAGTCAAGGCCATTGCCGACGAAGTAGTTGCAAAGTTAAAAGAGGTTGGGGTGAGGCCAACCGGGATCGAAGGCTATGATGTTGCAAAATGGATTCTGCTTGACTACTGTGATATTGTAGTTCATATTTTTCATTTGGATGCACGGAAATATTATGAAATAGAGCGCTTGTGGGAAGATGTTCCCAAAGTGGAATTTAACGGCGCAAAAATATCGGAGGATGACTAATGGAAAAAGATAAGATGGAAAAGTTTGAACAAAAACTAACGGCCATCAGAGACAGGTTGGTGGGCGGGGTGGAAAAGGCCAGGCGGGATAGCAAAGACGAAGTCAAGGGTGGCGTACCGGATATTAGCGATGAAGCTTCCAGAACCTATACACGGCAAGTAATCCTGAACCTTGGAGAAAAAGAAAGAGAAGAGTTAAAGCTTGTTGAGTTGGCGTTGGCAAAGATTTCCGAAGAAACATACGGCATTTGCGATGCTTGCGAGGAGAAGATTCCTAAAGGAAGGCTGGAGGCCGTCCCGTATACCAGATACTGCGTTGCGTGTCAGAATCAAAAAGAAGAAGGGTAAGATCTTTATACGAATAGGTTGGCTTATTCGTTTCTAAAATGGATGTGTAGCCGATGTGGTGGAACTGGTAGACACGCAGGACTCAGAATCCTGTGGGGGCAACCCTGTGGGAGTTCGACTCTCCCCATCGGCACCATTTTTGATATTTCCCTTTAAATACAATGGCTTACAAGTATTTTCACGGCTCAAACCCTCACAGTTTTTCATTGAACAATTTTTTCTATTGCGAAAGTATCTAACCAGATATATTTCAACAAGGCTTTCCTGATCTTTTTCCCTCCTCTTTATTCTCTAATAAGGTGTAATCTCCATCAACATGATTGGCTTTTTCTCGCCATTTTTTCCGTTTTTAGTTTCATTCTCCTTTTTCCCCAAGCTTAATCTTTTCAATATCGAGACCCCATTTTGCGAAAGTGGCAGTGGAAAAGACGGAAGAAATGAAATACGGCCTGCATTGCGCGGAGGTGGACCTGTGGAAATCCCGCATCGCGGCAGCGGAAGGAAAAAAAAAGAAGTGGAAGCCTGTCCCATTTCTTGTAGATTTCTTAATCCCTTACTCGTCTTTTAACACATCCAAAATCAAATGTAACTTATCCCAGGGTATTGCCGTTATATTATCCGCTAACTTTTGTTTTCTTTCACATCGGCAAACGATAAATCCTTCCCCGGCATTTTCATACTCCGCCATAAATGTCTTTAGGTTTTTTATATGTTTTCGGGATGGTTTGTTTGAGTATTTTACCTCTATGGGAACGTATATTTTTTTATAATCTATAACCCAATCAATTTCTACTCCATCCGGATCTCGCCAGAATTTAAGCTTTCCGCTCGATTTGTGCAATCGAAGCAGCCTGATTAGTTCAATCCCGACAAATTGTTCAAATAACTCCCCCGTTCTTTCAGGGGTGACTCTTGTTCCTTCTTCAGCAGCCAAACGGCGAACTCCTAAATCGAAAAAAAGATACCGGCTAGACTTTATGAGTTTTTTTCTTGTGAGACTATGGGTTAAAGGGTCCACCCTTTCAGCGATTAAGCAGTCAAACAATATTTCAAAATAGTTTGTTATGGTTTTGGCGTCAACGCCAATCTCTTGAGAAATAGATAAATAGTTAATCGTTTTGCCGGATTCGATTCCAGCCAGCTCAATGAATCTTGCAAAGGGAGCAAGCTCTCTCACTAAAGACTCAATACGGACCTCTTCTTCAAGGTATGTTTCCACATACGTCTTAAGATCAATCTCTTTGTCGTTATTTGATTGAGTAAGAAATACTTCCGGCAAAGAACCGTAAAACAACAATGTGTTCAAATCCGGTTTTTTCATTTCTTCAAGAATAAGCGAATCCAAACGCAACGATACAACCCTTCCCGGCAGCAAATTAACGCTTTTTTGCCTCTTTAGTTTTCGGGCGGAAGAGCCTGTTAAAACAAACTGGGCTTCTTTTTCATCGATAATCTCTTGAATAATATCCAGCAAGGCCGGAACTTTTTGAATCTCATCAACGATCACCAGAGGCTTTTTTATGCCTAATCCTTTAATTTCCCGCAAAAGTTTTTCGGGATCCTTTTCGTAGCTGATCCTAATGGTTGGACGTAAAAGAGTTATCAGGAGATCTGACTTAATATTCCTGAGTAATGTAGTTTTACCAACTTGACGGGGGCCTAGAAGCAAAATACTTTTGCCGCGCTTTAAGTGATGTTTCAGCGGTTTGGATAGCAATCTTGTAATTATCGCATTAGGGACCATGCTCCGTATTATCGCCGAAAATACGGAGCTATGTCAAGATTTGATAGGTGTGTAATCTCGTGTTAAAAACAATAATTGCGCTTAGGAATGCAGGGAGCCATGGAAAAATCGGAAAAGCAAAATTTTAGCCACTAATGGTAACTAATTAATAGACTTCTTTCCGATGGGCGATGCGAACGTAATTTTGCTAACCGGAATTGGCATACATGTTTTTTCATGGAGTATAATGGCTCTTTTGTAATTATTCAGGCAAAAGATATTTGATTTTTTTTTATTAACCACTAATCTTCCCTGATCCTCACTAATTTTTAAAATTTTATTAGTGTGGATTCAGCGAGGAAAAGAAATGCGCAATGATGGACAAAATATCCCGGAATATGAGTTCGCAGGTCAAGTTTATTGATGATTTACTAGATCTCAGCAAGTTAAAAATCGGAAAAATCAAACCCAATAAAATGAATGTCAATGTACATTCACTTGTCTCATTTTATAAGTCTCCACTCCATCAATTGGCGAGCAACAAGGGAATTGAAATTCATAATAATACGCCGAAGGAGTTTCGTGTGACTGCGGATATGTCATTGTTGGCACAGGTTTTACAGAACTTGATATCCAACGCAATCAAATTCTGCGGAGATGGGGATATCATTACCATTGACGGAGCAAGGGATGGACGGGCGGAAATATCAGTAAAGGATACCGGACCCGGAATTGCCCCGGATATAATGCCAGATCTTTTTATGCAGCATATTAAAGCCACAACCCTTGGTTCCAAGGGAGAAACCGGCACCGGGTTGGGTTTGCCGTATTGTAAGGATATTATCGATGCTCATGAAGGCGAAATAACCGTGGAGTCGGAGTTGGGTAAGGGAACGGTTTTTACAATAACCTTGCCCGAGCAGGAATAGATGGAGTAAACAATTGCTAAAAAACCCTTCCAGAAACTTGATATTAAAAGCAAACTAATTTTAGAAATAAGCCTATAAATCTCAAATCATTGATCATGCTTTCGCAGCCAGATCTTCGGCTATTTGAGATGGGGTGGGTTTCTTGCTCAAAATGCTGGAAAAATCCACCTTTTTTTCAATGGCGTCTCTAGCTTTCGCCGTTAAAGAAGTATCCCCAACCAAAATGGCGCCCACCAGGTGGTTATCACGAAACATGGAGCGTACATACCCACCGTCAACTTCTTGTTCAAAAACCTGGTAACTGGCATCTTCCGGCTCCACTTTACCGATACTCATCACATCAATGCCAAGAACCTTCAGGGTATTTGACCTTGGGATACCAGCGAATTCGGTGTTTTGTCCAGCGGCATTCATACCGGCAATGGTTCCCTGGTATTGAGATGCCGGCCAAATGCCATAAACTACCCCCAGGTGTTCGGCAATGTCCCCTGCTGCAAAAACGTTGGGATTGGAGGTCCTCAAATGATTGTCCACCACAACACCCTGGTTCACATCCAGGCCTGCTAAACGCGCCAGATAGCTATTGGGTCGAACACCGGTGGTTATAATTACCAATTCGGCGTCCAAGACTTTGCCATCTTGCAAAGCAACGCCTCGAACACTTTCATCTCCCACAATTTCGGATATTCGCGAATTTAGATACAGTTTAATACCAAGGGCTTCCACGCGACGCGCAAGAATTTCTCCTCCTCTTTCATTCAACTGCCGAGGCATGAGCCATGATACGCCTTCAATAACGGAGACATCAATACCCCGACGAGCTATGGCTCCAGCCGTTTCCAACCCCAAAATTCCTCCACCAATGCAAATACACCTGGAGACTGTTTTTACCTTCTCCAGAATTAAGCGTGCATCGTCCACTGTCCGTAAGGTTACAACTCCATTTCGTTGTGTTCCAGGTAAGGGAGGAACAAAAGGATGGGCGCCGGCCGTCAATATTAATCGATCAAAAGATTCTTTTTCATTGCCGGATAAATGAATGGCCTTGCCTTGAAGGTCGATTGAGGCAGCTTCCTCACCACCTATCAGTTGAATATTCTTTTCTTCATACCAGGACTGCGAATGGATGGGGAGGTCTTCATCACTGATTTCCCCAGCCAGGTATCGAGTCAGGTTCAATCTGTAATAGGGTAAGGCAGATTCTTTATTGATAAGAATAATTTTGCAGGAAGGATCGATGGAACGTACAGCTTCGGCTGCCGAAAGTCCGGCAATTCCCGCGCCGACAATAACAACCTTGCCAATTCCGGCGCTTTTCTTTGCCATGGCCTCTTTATGCTGCATGGCTTCAAAACAATCTGCTTTGGCCTGGCAAATCGGGCATGATTCGGGCGGTTCCCCGCCTCTGTGGATATACCCGCAGACGAAGCATTTCCAACTACCGGGAGAGACTTGGGAAACTGTCGGTTTGTCAGGTGTGGTATGAGGCTCGAAATCGCTTTGGGGGGCTCCACAGATGGGGCAGGTATCCGGCGCATGAGGCCCCTGGTGAATATAGCCGCATACTACGCACTTCCAGCTGTTGTTCTCTTGATTTGCCATGATCCTGGCGAAAGAGGTTTTAAATTTTAGATTGCTGATTTTAGATTGAAGGAATTTTCATTAAAAAAACCTACCACCAATCAAAAATCTAAAATCACAAATCTAAAATGTCCCTACGCCTTGCCTAAAAGAATGGCCAACAGGGCCATTCGGATGGGAACGCCATAGAAAGATTGGCGAAAATAGGCGGCATTGGGCAGTTCGTCTACCTCCTCACAGATCTCTTCAAGTCTCGGTAACGGGTGCATGATGGAGATATCCTCCTTTCCTTTCCCTACCATCTCTTTGTCGATGGTATAGCAGTTCTTGACCTTTTCGTACTCCTTGGGGTCGGCAAACCGCTCTTCCTGGATCCTGGTGTCATACAAGACATCGATCTGCCCAATCACTTCTTCGAGATCTTCCGTTTCGTGGTAGGAGACTCCCTTCTCTTTCAAATACGCCAGGAGACTTTCGGGCGCCCTTAGAATTTCGGGAGACACAAAAAAGATCTCCACATCATAATGGGTTAATAGCTGGGCGAGAGAGTGGATGGTCCTTCCGAACCTGAGATCACCAACCAAGGCGATTTTCAGTCCGTTAATTCCATTTTTCTCTTTGAGGATGGTAAAAAGGTCCAGCAGGGCTTGAGTGGGATGTTCGCCATGTCCGTCACCGGCGTTGATTACTGGTTTGTTAGTTGCCTTGGATGCAATCAGGGCAGACCCAACCTGGGGATGCCGAATGGCAATGATATCTACAAAATTCCCCACCACCTTGACGGTGTCATGCACCGATTCCCCTTTGGTGATGGAGGAAAAAGCCACATTGGTGGTATTGATCACCTGGCCTCCCAGGCGCAACATGGCAATTTCAAAACTGAAGCGAGTCCTTGTGCTTGCCTCGAAAAAAAGGGTGGCCAGGTATTTATTTCTCAGAAGCTGAGACTCTTCTTCCCCACGAGAGATGGGTTCCATTCCGGTGGCAACCTCGAAAATACGTTCGAGATCATCGCGGGCAAATTGCCTGGAACTGATAATATCATTCATAAATGATCTCAACGCGCTCAAGGTAATCGGTAAGCTCGTTGATCCATTTTTTAATCTCTTCGCTATTCGCTTCCTTGGCCGCTACTTCAATGGATCTGCCTATATCGGTTATGCCGTCAAACCCATATCCTCCACCCGATCCCTTCATGCTATGGCCAAGCAACTCAATATTTTTGTAGTCGCCTTTTTCCAGGGAACCCAGCATGGATTGAATATCTTCTTGCCTCATTTCCAAGAACTCAGGGATCAATTCTTCGAGATCAGGGTCCACAGAAACAATGATTTTTCCTTTTGGATTGGAATCGCCCAATTGGCTCATAATGTTATACTCCCGATCAGTTGAAGTAAGGTTTGGTTCATCAAAGTTCCAGACAAAGTTTTTTCAAAAAAAAGATCCTGGCAGGCCCGCCCGGACATTCATGCTTATTTCTCTCCCTCCGATACAACTCTATTGCGGCCCCCTCGTTTGGCCAAATAAAGCGCCTTGTCCGCCTCTTCAACCAGGGATTTGGATTGTAAATCCTGGGTTGGTTTCAACGTGGCGACCCCCAGACTGCAGGTAACTACCGGCACGGTTTGGGACTTTTCATGGGGTATTTGTAAGGATTCAATTTGTTCGCGCAGTTTTTCCGCCAATATTCCCGCATGCATAGAGTCTGTCTCCGGCAAAACAACCACGAATTCTTCCCCCCCATAGCGGGCGACCAGATCTGCAGGACGCTTGACCTCGGCTTGTAGTGCCTGGGCCACTTTCTTCAGGCAATCATCTCCGGCCTGATGGCCGTAGTGGTCGTTGTACGGTTTGAAGGAATCCACATCCATTAGGATCAATGAAAATTTACTTTCAGCACGAAGGGCGCGCCTCCATTCCTTTTCCAGTGTCTCGTCAAAATGGCGGCGGTTGGCAATACCGGTCAAACCATCCATGGAAGAAAGGAGCTTCAGTTTGCGATTCGCCACCTCCAGCTGCTTCGTGACCTCTTTACGACGGTCCATCTCCTGTTTCAGTTTCAGGACCGAACTCATTCGTACCAAAAGTTCAGTTTTATTGAAAGGCTTAACCACATAATCAATGGCACCGGCTTCAAAGGAGAGTTCCAGGTTTTCGTTGTCCGCTTTGCCCGTCACCATAATAATGGGAATATCCTGCAAGGACTCCACGGCCTTAATTCGCTTACATGCTTCGATGCCGTTTATTTCGGGCATCATGATATCCAGCAGGATGAGGTCGATATCTGGAGAGGCTGAGGAGTTGTTCTCCATGCCAAGGATTTTAAAGGCCGCCGGCGCTGACTCCGCCTGGAGTAAATCTTTGTAGCCGGCTTTTTTTAAAAGAGTGGCCAGCAAAAACCTTAAGCTAAGTGAATCGTCAACAATCAGAATACTCATGGATAAATTTTCCCAATTTATTCAAAGGCTTCGGAGCTTTTCATAAAGATATTTTTCCCGTTAGCGCAATCCTTGGCCTAAGCCTGTGCCCATTGAGTTTAATCCACATGAATACGTTTTTTCAAGTGCCTTTTTTATTTTTCAAGGTTGGATTTTCAAGCGTCGAAGCATAGGGAAGGTCTGAATCGGATGGTGTTTCAAGTTTCCTTTGATTGAGAACTCTTTTTTGGTATTATAAATAGTTTTAGCAACTTGCGCCTCTTACTCCAACAACCTTTTTCAATTAAGGAACAAAATATCATGGAAAAAACATTTGCTATAATCAAACCGGATGCGGTGGAAAGAAATCTTGCAGGCAAAATATTGGCCAGGATCGAGGAGGAAGGATTCAAGATTATCGGAATAAAGAAAATATTTTTGTCAAAAAATGAGGCAGAAGGATTTTACCATGTTCACGCAGAACGGCCTTTTTTCCCCGACTTGGTGGCTTACATGACCTCGGGACCAGTAATTTCCTTGGTTCTGGAAAGAGAAAACGCCATCAAAAAATGGCGGGATTTGATGGGGGCTACCAATCCCGAAGAGGCAGCGGAAGGGACCATTCGTAAACTTTACGGCACAAACATTGAGAAAAACGCTACGCACGGCTCCGATGCCCCCGAAACAGCCAAATTCGAAATTTCCTACTTTTTTAACGCCCTGGAAATTCATCCTTAGCTTCCATCGTTTTTTTTCGTTTAATCTCCAATGGATATATCCCAGCCGGATTTTTCATACAAGACAGGTGTAAGGGTTACCTTGGTAGGAGCAGCTGGGAATATCCTGCTTACCATCTGCAAATTTGCAGCCGGTTATCTTGGCAAAAGTTCCGCCATGATAGCGGATGCCGTGCATTCGCTTTCCGACCTGATCACCGATCTGGTGGCCCTGGTTAGCCTCAAGATCTCCAACAAACCCAGCGACGAATGCCATCCTTACGGGCACGGTAGGGCAGAGGCCATCGGCGCAACAGTAATCGGGATCATCTTGATCGGCGTGGGATTCGAGTTCATCAACGAGGCCATACAAATCATCCGGGAAGGCACAGCGCAGACCCCCAACAACCTGGCTATTGGAGGCGCCCTGATCTCCATTGGAATCAAGGAAGCTCTTTATCGTTATACTGCTAACGTGGGTCAGGCCATAGAGAGCCAAGTGATCATCGCCAACGCATATCACCATCGGACCGATGCTCTCTCCTCCATTGTGGCGCTTTTCGGTATCGCAGCCGCCATGGCGGGTTACAGCATTTGTGATCCTATTGCCGCAACCCTCGTTGCTCTTTTTATCATCAAGGTTGGTTTTGATGTGGCATGGGAAAGCGTACAGGAGTTGATGGACGCTTCAGTCTCCAAAGATATTCGGAGAGAAATCGAGGAGACAATTCTAAATTCGGATGAGGTGGTAAGCTTCCATGATCTGAAAACAAGAAAAATCGGAAAAGACATACTGGTGGATGTCCATATCCAGGTCCAGCCTTATATCAGCGTCTCGGAAGGGCATAATATTGCCGAGAGTGTGAGAAAAGGGCTTCAGTCCAAGGTAAAAAATGTGGGGCAAACCATGGTCCATATCGACGCGGAAGACGACGGCCCTGGCATCCATTACGATTTCACCCGTCGACAGTTGGAGGCCAAAGTAAGGGAAACCATTGAAAAATCCCAACCCCTGGGCCAACATTTTGATTTACAGATCCACTACCTTTCAGGAAAGGCTTTCCTGGAAGTTTACGTGGAATTGCCCTCCGAGATGAGTATCAAAGAGGGAAAAGAGATTGCACGGAAAATCAAAAACGATCTCATCCCTTTGGATGAGGTGCAAGATGTAAAAGTCAGACTTAATTTGGTAGAATAAGAATATGCTTACAAACGTCTTAAAATCCAAGCTCCACCGCGCCACCGTAACCATGGCGGATATAGACTACATGGGCAGCATCGCCATCGATTCGGAATTGTTGGAGGCCGTGGGGATTATCCCCTTCGAGCAGGTTCATGTGTGGGACATCACCAACGGGAACCGATTCATTACCTATGCTATCAAGGAAAAAGCCGGGTCCGGCGAAATCTGCGTTAACGGCGCCGCAGCCAAGCTGGTAAACAAAGGAGACCTCATTATCATCGCCGCCTTTGTCCAGTTGGATGAAAAAGAGCTGGAGACATGGACCCCGAAGATCGCTCTAATCAACCCTGAAAACAAGGTTGACAAATTTCTGCAAACGTAAACCCATTGAAGCATTAAATCAATGGTTCAATGCCTCAATCTCTCAATGATTCAATGTTTCCTGTGTCTGCCTTACTTGAAACCAACTTGAAAGATATACCGCTCTTCCGCAAAGGGAAGGTTCGTGACGTTTATGACTTGGGGGACCGTCTCCTCATTGTTGCCACCGACCGGATATCCGCCTTTGACGTGGTCCTGCCCAACGGAATCCCGGACAAGGGTAAAATCCTCACCCAGATGGCAACTTACTGGTTTAATCTCTCCAGCGATTCCATGGAGAACCATATTGTCGCTACGGATTTCAGCCAATATCCTGCCGAACTTTCTTCCTATGCCGATCAGCTAGCAGGACGCTCAATGCTGGTTAAAAAAACTCAGCCGGTGGAAATAGAGTGCATAGTGCGAGGTTACATCACCGGCTCCGGATGGAAAGAATATCTTCGAGACGGCGCCGTTTCTGGGATTTCCCTGCCCAAAGGGCTAAGGGAGTCGCAACAACTACCCGAACCCATTTTTACACCCTCCACGAAAAGTCACGAAGGCCACGACGTCAATATCACTTACCAGGAAGCGGAAAACTTCATAGGCAAGGAGTTGGCGTCAAACCTAAAGGAAAAATCCATCCGACTTTACTCCATGGCTGCGGAAAACGTCAGGAAGAAGGGTATTATCATGGCCGACACCAAATTCGAATTCGGAGTCCTGAATGGGAAGGCTATTCTAATTGATGAGATCCTCACTCCGGATTCATCCCGCTTTTGGCCCATGGAGGATTACGAACCGGGCCGGGGGCAAGCAAGTTTCGACAAGCAATACGTGCGGGATTACCTTGCCACTCTGGATTGGGACAAAACTCCACCAGGACCTGAACTGCCTGAAGAAGTTATCAATAACACCCGTGAAAAATATATAGAGGCATTCGAAAAAATCACAGGGAAGAAAGCCTCGCTGTAAAATTGCAGCTCTCCTTCTTTCCATGCCCGGATATCACCGCTTTACCCTCGCTCTTCCATCATTCGCCCAATTATTTTCAATTTCATTTGTTTTCAATGAATTGCTCGCTCTCTTGCCTTCAGTCATGCTACAAAGAAATCTTTTTTGGGTTTCATTCTGGCAGGGCCACTTTCCCATTCCAGGGTTCCCAGCGTTCCTCGTAATGGCAAAGGAGAGCCACTATAGGAATATGCTAACGTATATAATGATCAAATCTTATAGCTTCTTATTGATAGAGAGCCTAAGCTTCCTCGGCGATCTAGTTTTTCAGATAATTCTGAACGGCTGAAGTTTAAAGAAAACTGTGAATAGCTAAAAAAAATAATCAAAAAAAACAAAAATTCAGCTTCAATAGATTGTTAGTTATAGTTAAAATCTGTTAGTATTTACAAAATCTTTTTTTAATTTCTATTTTTGCTTCATCAACCTATTTTATGGATGTAAAATTATGAAACTTCAAGACGCAATTACCCAGTTTATTTCTCATTGTCAACACGGCAAAAACCTTTCGAGGCACAGCCTCAAGGCATATTCCATCGATTTGCAAAAATTCCGGCTATTCGCGGGAAAGAACGTAAGCATCAAGAAGTGCGACAAGACTCTCCTCCAGAAGTATTTGGCGCATCTTTTCGATGTCTGTGATTTGAAGGAAACAAGTGTGAAACGTCGATTGGCAAGCTTAAAGGTTTTTTATCGATGGATGGAACTGGGTGACATAATTGCAGTGAATCCTTTCCATAGGCTGGATACCAGAGTTACACTTCCCCAACAAGTTCCGATAGGGCTTACAAAAAAGGAAATTCGAGCCCTCATTCAGAACACCAGGAAAAGAATGGGAGAATCCCAAAATACGGCCTATGGACAAGGGACTTGGAACCGACATGAGGATACCGGCCATCTCAATGTTCATACCACATTGGTTGTCTTGGAGCTTCTATTCAGCACGGGCATCCGGGTGGGTGAACTGGTGGATCTTACTATGCGGGAAATAAACATGAAGGAGAGCTCCATCTTCATTGCAGGGACAGGGGTGAGGGAAAGAAAAGTCTATATTCCCGATGAGGAAATTAAACTTCTTCTGAAATCCTATATCAAAAGACGAAACCTTAGAAAGCCGGACACGGATAGTCTTTTTATCAACTCCAGGAACCAGCCAGCCTCTACTCAATTCATTAGGAAGCTTATCCGCATGGCCGGGGACGAAGCTGGACTGAAAAACCGGATCACTCCACACATGCTCCGACATGCAACAGCCACGCATCTCCTGGAAGCCGGGCTGGACATACGGCAGGTGCAAAGATTATTAGGCCACTCCAGCATTGCCACCACTCAGATTTATACCCAGGCCTCCGATTCCGGATTGAAAGAAGTAATTTGTAAGGCGCACCCAAGGCAGCAGATCTTGAAGGGAAAGTAAGTAGTGCTGAACGAGAACTACTTGTAAGAACTGATAAAAACGGTTGTAAGTAGTTTTCTGAGTGAGTTTTTTTTGGTTGAGAGGGGTTGGTAGAGGAGGGTGGCATGGACAAACTTGTTTATCCATGCTGCCTGATATGTCCTGCAAGGCGAATTCATTTACAAAGTCGTATATTGCTCTTCAAAATCTTCCTTTGATAAGATCCTGGGCTTCATTCCCGGCCAGGGTTTCCCCCTGGGCGTAGCTTCCACCACTTCCACCTGGCCATCGTCCGAAATAGCGTAGTAGAACTTTATTTCTGTGTGGGTCTGGTTGGAGGTTCCTCCCGTTCCAACTTTCAAATCCATGCCCTTGAAACAAAGCCCTTCATTGGCATTGCCGGGCTCATCCGGTTTCTTGCTGGTTTCCTCCCCAGTAGTGCCGCTGGAAGTTTCTTCGCACTTTTCCTTAAGCTGTTCCATCATTTCCTTGGCTTGATCACTCTCTTTGAAGGTAAACTCGGACTCAAATTTTTCCCTGGGGAAAGACATTTTATTCATCCCGGAGGGTTTTCCCGCCAGTGTTGCGTATTCCACCTGCACCGATCCATTTTCTAAAAGCACAGCGTAATAGTTGAGAGGTTCCTTGACCTTTTTCAAGGTAAAGCCTATCCCAAAAACCAAATCCTCCAACCTGTAACAAAGCCCGAGTTCGCTCTTTACCTTGGCTCCTGCTGCGGCTGCGACCCCGCCGGGAGGCGAAAAAACCGCTTTATCCTGTTTCTGTTTTGGCGCCTGGGAAGAGGCAACATCTCCTTTATCCCGTTGCAGCCTGGCTGACTTCCCTTCCAGAAGGGTACCTAAGGCGCCGCCTCCATCTTTAACTTTTCTCATCATGTTCATGGTTTTATTGGGAAAGGGTTTGCAAGAGTTACTACTGGAGCTTGTTTATCCACAACGAAAACATAGCACAATGACCAATAATAATCAATAGTCTTGTTGACCCGCGCTTAGGCTTCCCGGTGTTATTACACAAAGGTAAGAACCATGTGTTGTGAAATTGAGGAATAAAAAAGGTGGTTTATTTTAACGGCAGCCAAACCTTCACAGAAGTCCCTCCTTCGGGATTCTGTCCCAGTTTGATCCAACCCTTGTGTTTTTCCGCAACCTGCTGGCAGACAATCAGGCCAAGGCCGGACCCCGCCTTCTTGGTTGTAAAGAAGGGTGTGAACAGATTTTCCCTGACCTCCGGAGGGATTCCCTTGCCCTTGTCACGCACCTCCACCAGCAACATGCGGGATGGAGGCTTTTGGGCATCCTGCTGGACTTGGTACTCCGATGATACTCGGGTGGAGATGGCCATTTCTCCTTCACCGTCCATGGCCTCCACGCCGTTTCGGATAAGATTCAGAAAGAGCTGGGTAAGTTGGGCCTCATCCGCTGGAATATGGGGGATGCTGGGGTCGAACTCCACTTTAAAGTTTATCCCGGAGGACTTTTCGTTCCTCTTTTCCAACAGCAGGATTTCATTCAGGGTTTTATGAATATTGACCGGAGAGGTTCGGAGTTCGCGGCTTCTTTTTAAATCCAGAGCGGTCTCCACGATCCGGTTAATGCGGTCCACTTCCTTTATGATGGCCTGGAGAAGAACTTTCTGGTCTTGGTCCCTGGTCTCCATATCGAGGAGCTGCGCACTTCCCCGGATCCCTCCCAGTGGGTTCTTGATTTCGTGGGCCATAGTGGCAGCAAGCTTGCCTAAAAGATGAAGTCGGTGGGCTTGTTTGGTGTTTGTTTCTATTTCCTTGAAGTAACTGATATCTTGGAAGGTCAGTGCCAGTCCCGCCGTGGTACCGGCAATTCCGGCGATGAGGGAAGTGGTAATGAAGACCGGAACATCGCCGCCGTCGGGGGTCCGGTAGGAGTAATCCATTTCGTGGTGGCTGGCGCCCGTCTCCATGGTTTTTTCCACAAGAGATTCCAGGTGAGGGTTGCGGAGAGCAAAATCGTGGAAGGGCAGTTCCCGGATGGAGGCAAAAGAAACCCTGCAAAGCTGTTCCCATGCAGGGTTGACGTAAATAATCCGTTTTTCTTCATTAAGAACCATGATCCCATCGGAAAGTGAAGACAGGAGGTTCTCATAAAATGGTAGGTCCGGCTTGAAGTTTGGCGGGGTTCCTTTCAAGGAAGATCCATAGTAAAGGGAGGGAGCTTAAACTCCAGACCCGGTGCGGGCTGGAGTTTATATGATCTTTTCGGCTCCCGCAGGCGCTGCCGGAGCGGATGGCGCCGGGGTGGCGGAACTTCCTGCAGGGGCGGAAGAACTTTTTTCCGCTGCTGCCGCCTCGCCGTTTTTTGCACCGGAAGCGTAATCCGTTGCGTACCATCCGGTCCCCTTCAAATGGAAGGCGGTGTTGGAGATCAACCGCTTAAGGTTTCCACCACAATCGGCATGCATCACCAGAGGCGATTCGGTGATTTTTTGCATCATTTCAAGTTCAGATCCGCATTTTTCACATTGGTACTCATAAATGGGCATGGTAAATAACCTCCTGTTGTAAAATTTTATTTTTCAGCTCGTACCATTTTATAAGATGCGCCTATATATATGTCAACCAGTTTTTTAGGGAATCGTTTTCACCCTGGACGGTAGCGAAAAAGGCTTCTTGCATCATTTTGACCACAGGTCCAGGTTTGCCATCTCCAATTTTCCTGTTATCTACTTCCCGGATGGGGGTAATTTCCGCCGCCGTTCCGGTGAAGAATGCTTCATCGGCAGTATAGAGTTCGTCCCGCGCAAAGTGCTCCTCCTTCACCACCATCCCCTTTTCCTTAGCGAAATGAAGCACCGTGCTTCGAGTGATCCCCTCCAATACCGACACCAGCGGGGGGGTCTTCAAAACGTTATTTTTGACGATGAAGATATTTTCTCCCGATCCTTCAGCCACATTTCCGTTAACGTCCAGCAGAATTGCCTCGTCGTAACCGTCCTTAATGGCTTCGGATTTGGCCAGGATGGAGTTGATATAAGCACCGCAGACTTTGGCATTGGTCATGGTTACGTTAATGTGATGGCGGGAAAAGGAGGAAATCTTTACTCTTATACCATTTTTCAGCCCGTCTTCTCCCAGGTAAGCTCCCCAACTCCAGGCGGCAATGGAAACGTGGCAGGAAGCGCCCTTGTAGTTTAAACCCAGCTTGTTATTGCCGAGATAAGCAAGGGGGCGGATATAGCATTCCCTGAGTTCATTTTTCCGGATGGTCTCCAAGATGGCTTCATTGATCTCCTCCGGCTTATAAGGGATTTCGATACCCAAGATGTGGGCGGAATCAAAAAGCCGGGTGGTATGTTCCTGAAGACGAAAAACGGCGCCGCCCTTGGGTGTTGAATAACAGCGAATTCCCTCAAATACACCAAACCCGTAATGGAGAGTATGGGTCATAACGTGAACCTTAGCATCTGCCCAAGGGACGAACCGCCCATCCATCCAAATAAAATTCTTTTCCATGGAAAGTCCTCAAATAATTTGCAAAATAGGCGTAAGTATACCAAAAAAGAAGATAAAAAACATTTTTTGCCTTACAAATCCATCGACGAGTCCACCATTTTAGATAGCGCTCCGTAGGTTCCGTAAACCACCTTTGCCAGGGAAGGGTAGTGGATTTGATCCGGTGTATCCCCGGCTAAATGGTAATGCGGATAACGAAACGGCGCCGTGTCGGTCAACATGATGGCCGGATAGCCATAACGCCAGAAGGAACCGTGGTCCGACCAGTCAATTCCCGGAATGGACTCAAAGGTCGCAATACATTCCACCGGAAAGTCCACGGAACCCATGAAGTGCTCCGTAAAGGTCCGAACCAGTTTCCTGGAAGCGGTATTGCCCACCACAGCGATAAAATTTCCCCTATCCGGATAAAAAAAGCCCAATGGAGGCGGATATTCCTGGGAGCCAGGCTTGTCGTTGAAATAACCAATGGTTTCCAGGCAAACCATCCCCACGATATTGTCCCCATCTTCCCGGCATTGCTTCGCGTAGACCAGGCTTCCCATGTCCGGTTCCTGAAAAAAGGGAGGTTCTTCATTGGCAAAAGCCACAAAGCGGAGCGTGCGATTCCGGGGTTTTGTCCCGAACATTCGGCTGATCTCCAGAAGAGCGGCCACCCCGGAACCGTTATCGTTTGCGCCAGGGGATCCCTGGATAGAATCGTAATGGGCTCCGATGATAAGAATTTCGCCAGGCTTCCGGTTACCCTTGATTTCAATGGTCAAATTTCGGCAAGTGACGTCTTGGGCCTTGTACTCCTGAACCTTGGGATGGTGGCCCATTTCTTCCCAGAACAGGCGGATAACCTGGGCGGCTGCATCCAGCTTTTTCGGCAGAAAAAGATTCCTCTCCCCTATTTCATCGGCCAAAACCATTACATGCTGCTTAAGAGGTTCTTCTAAATTATCGATGGCTTGAAGGTCATGATCGTTTAGTTCAGGCCTTTTTACCTTGGGGCGAACATTGATCATGGGTTTGGGAAATCCGAGGGAGGGAAACGGGGAAAGTTAGAAAAGAACGAGGGACATGCCCCTTGTGGAGCAGTTGAACAGAGTAAAGATTTAACATCGAACATTAAACTCTGAACATAGAAAAGGCAGGATTGTTTATTTATTTGAAAAACCTAAGCAAATATATTTAAAGCTTTAAATGTTTTTAAGTCATCCGCAAGATAGTTTCCGGGATCTTCAGCAAAGAGACGGTCTTTTCCGCAGCTCCTAGCTTGATAGCCTCTTTGGGCATTCCAAACACTACGCAACTTTCCTCATCCTGTGCAATGGTCTTGCCGCCTGCCTGGCGTAAACTGAGCAAACCCTGCGCTCCATCACTTCCCATACCGGTCATAATTGCCCCGATGGCATTTCGTCCGGCATGCTTCGCAACGCTGTTGAAAAGAACCTCCACCGATGGCCTGTGGCGGCAAACCAGAGGGGAGTGTTCCAGTTCAACAAAATACCGGCTCCCCGCTTTCCTCAAGCTGAGATGCTGGTTTCCCGGAGCTAAAAGCGCCAAGCCCGGCTGAACGGTGTCTCCATGCTTCGCCTCTCTTACTTCGATGGCGCATTGGGTGTTCAACCTCTGGGCAAAGGCGAGGGTGAAGTTTTCCGGCATGTGCTGGACAATCAGAATTCCAGGTGAGTTTGGAGGCATTCGCGTCAAAACCTCTTTGAGGGCCTCTGTGCCGCCGGTGGAGGAACCCAGGGCGATTATCTTATTCGTGGATCTTACCATCCCCTGGCTTAAAGAGGTGGCAGGAGCGGGGGCAACTTTTCTGAGTGCGGCGGCGGTCTTGGCTTGCATTCGGACTCTGGCCGCAGCTTTTACCTTATCGATTAGCTGAATGGACAGTTCGCCCATCTGGTCTTTTTGGTCCGCCCTGGGTTTTGCCATCACATCCACGGCACCGAACTCCAGAGCGTTCAGGGTTGTCTCGCATCCCTCCTGAGTATGGGCGCTGACCATTATCACCGGTAGGGGATAAAACTTCATCAGCTTCTTCAGGAAGGTGAGCCCATCCATCCTCGGCATTTCTATGTCGAGGGTCAGGACGTCCGGCTTCAACTGGACGATTTTATCCCTGGCGATGTAAGGGTCGATGGCCGTACCCACTACTTCTATATCCGGGTCTTTGTTTAGTTCAGTTGTCAGGAAATTTCTGATGATGGCGGAATCATCGACTACTAACACTCTGATAGCTTTTGGCATAGTTTAACCTTTCTTTTTCAGAGAATAGCCCAGGTGCATTGATTTTGGAAACTTTGTGCACCATGATCTCCCCGGTTCGGGTGTTAAAGGCAACCTTTCTTACCAGGTTTCCGCCAGTATCTTCCGAGACGATGGGAATTTTGAATTTCTTCAACAATTTTTTGGCGATCTTTGCGTTCTTTTTTCCGGTTTTTTCGCTGGAGTAAAGCGGAGAAGCTCCGCCGAAAACTTGTGCCCGGATATTGCGTATGTTCGAACCGTTCTTCAGCATGATTCGAATCAGGCCGACGGTGGCAGCATTCCCGAATTTCGCCGTGGCTGGCTCCCTTCTTCCACTTTTAGGCGTAATGTAGTGGTTCATGCCGCCATATTTCTCTTTGCAATCATAAAGGCAAACCGCTACCCCGCTTCCCAAATAGGCCATAACAATGGATTGTTCCTGATTGAGAAAGATATGGCCCGGTTCCAAAAAATACTGGTAAGGTTGAATATTTTGCATGTCTCCGTCTCGCGAAATGAAAATGGAAATGGAACTTTTCTTGACTGCTAAAAAAAACAAATCACATGCATATTATATTATAATTAGTATGAAGTCAATACAGAAGAAAAAAATGTTTTTCACGGCTTAACTTGGGGACAGTGTGGAAGCAGGCTGCTCAAAATCCAGCCCATTTTTTTCTTAGGTTGGAGATATACAGGAATGCATATTTTACAAAAAAAATGATCCATTTGAAACTTATTAAGTTACCACAGGTTCAGGGTGGGGCAACGATGGGTGTATTGTGTTCTTCATTATTTTCTAAACGGTTCAACACTTAACTCTTTTGCACATGAACCGGCAATCTAAGCCATTACTTTTTTTTAAATTAAATTTTCTTTTTGCCCACCGAATCTTTCAGTACTTTTTTCCAACGTGCGACCCTCCTGGTAGATTCCTTTACTAAATCCAAAAGGTCGTTAAGGTCCTCTATTGGTTTCAGCACATAGTCAATTGCACCGCTTTGAAGAGACTTGAGGGTTTTGTCGAAGGTTGTGTAGGCTGTCATCATAATAACCTGAATGGAAAAATCTCTACTTTTCATCTCCTGCAAAAGTTCAATGCCGTCCATCTCCGGCATATTGATGTCCAGAAGAGCGATGTTGAATTTAGTTTGATCCATAATGGCAAGGGCTTCCTTGGCGCTGGCGGCAACTTCCACCACATATCCATTATATTCCAAATAAATTTTCAAGGAATTAAGGATTTCCACCTCATCGTCAACAACTATTATTTTATCGTTCATCTCTTTTTCCTCCACATTAGATGCTCTCGATAATCCCTTCCACGTCCAAAATCAAACCAACTCTTCCGTCTCCTAAAATAGCTCCACCGGAAACTCCTTTCACCCCTTGAAGCCGGGGCCCTAGATTTTTGATCACCACTTGATGCTGGCCGATCAAATTATCCACCATCAAACCTCTCTCTTTACCGTTGGATTCCACTATCATGAATAAAGCTTCACAGGGATCGGTTTTACTGTCCGGTATCTGAAAGAGTTTATTGAGACGGATAAGGGGAATCAGTTTGCCCCTCACATCCACCACCTCGCCACCCTCGGTGACGCTGGTAATATCTTTTTGGGTTGGCTGGACCGACTCCTTGATGGAAACGATGGGGATGATATATCTCTGCTGACCCACTTGCACCACCATTCCGTCGATGATGGCCATGGTCAAGGGAAGTCGAATGGTAAAGGTGGATCCCTTCCCCTTCTCGCTGTCAATTTCCAGCTTCCCGTTCAGCTTTTGGATATTTCGCACCACCACGTCCATGCCCACACCTCGGCCGGACACATCGGTGATACGGTCTGCGGTGGAAAAACCGGCCTGGAGAATGAACTCATAGATTTCCCGGTCCGTCACCTGTTTGTCCTCTTTCACCAACCCCCTATCAATGGCCTTTTTCCTGATTTTATCCCGGTCCAGCCCTTTGCCGTCGTCCACCACCTCGATCACCACATTGCCGCTTTGGTTGTATGCTTTTAGTGAAACCCGGGCCGTTTCCGACTTTCCCATTTCCTTTCTTTCTTCCTGAGATTCGATTCCATGGTCCGCACTGTTCCGAAGGAGATGCACAAGCGGATCGTTGATTCCGTCGATAACCGTTTTGTCGATCTCCGTATCCTCGCCGGAAATTTCAAATTTGATCTTTTTGTTCTGTTTTGCGCCCAGATCGCGCACCAGCCGCGCCATCTTTTGAAAAAGCATGCGGAGGGGAACCATCCTTACGGCCAGGACCTGCTCCTGGAGGTTCTTAGTAATCTTGCCCATGATGGCAAGGTTTTTCTGTATGTTGACGTTGTGCTCATTCTGGAGGCTGGAATCCTGGCTCACCAGTGCCTGGGAGATCACCAACTCACCCACCATCTCCATCAGCAGGTCCAGCTTATCAGTAGAGACTTTCACATCCGCCACAGCGGTGATCTTTCTGGCGCCCGGCTCTATTCTCTCTTCCGGGGGCGCTATTCCCGGCGCGGTGGGAGGTTTTTCTACCCGGGGAGCAGCGGGCCTTGCCTTGGCCTCCGCGATAACCCCTCGGAGTTGACCCACCAATTCCACAATGTCGTAGGAGGGTT
The DNA here is from genome assembly GCA_029261755.1 of Nitrospinia bacterium. GTDB lineage: Bacteria > Nitrospinota > Nitrospinia > JACRGO01 > JACRGO01 > JACRGO01. The sequence goes on along the minus strand of JAJDAS010000247.1, from coordinate 16,019 downwards.
CAATATCTTTTTCCGGGATTTTGCCCAGCAGGTGTTGGATGCGGGAATCGATGTGCCTCAGAAGCCTCACCTGGCAGTCGGTGGATTTCAACAGGAGGTTCACAATAGGGTGATCCACATAAAGCATCCCTTTTCTGGCCAGATCCAGGAGGTTTTCCGTCTCGTGGCTCACCTTACTCACATCCAGGATGCCCAGGAATCCTGCGGCGCCCTTGACGCTGTGGAAGTGGCGGAAGATGGAATTCAGGAGATCCATGTTCTCGGGATTTTTCTCCAGTTCCAAAATGCCGCTTTCAATGTTGTCGATATGCTCCGTTGTCTCCGAAATGAATTCCACATAGATGACGGCGTCATCTTCTGAATGGATGGGTAAGGGATAGCTGCCCGAAAGATCTTCTTCCGGCTCCGTTTTTTTTTCAGGAGCCGGTTTCGGCGCGGATTCGGCCTTTTCTTCCTGGACGGGAGAAGCTTCCTCCTCACCCCAAAGGGATTTCAAGCCGCTTTCAATGCTCTCAAACCCTTCGCCGGACCCACCCTCCAGAAAATCCTTTAACCACCCCGTGCAGGCCCTGGAGAGATCTAGCAGCTCATCGGAGGGGGTAAGGTTGTCCATCATGAGGTCTTCAAAGACCTTGGCCGACATGGCCACAAGGTTTACAACCTCTTCGTCGGTTTCCCCGGAAAGGCTGTCCTTTAGATTTTCAAAGCTGAGCATGGCCTTAGCAACGAAGGCCTTATCCAGAGAGTCCGTGTCCTTTTCCGCCAGGTCAGCCAAAAGCTCCTTCAGGATTTCCAACCCTTTGTCCCGGACTTCTGCTGACGGATTTTTAAATTGTCCCTGTTTTTTCTCAGCCATGAAATTCCTTTGTAAAGAAAGCGCGGCAGTCTCATAAATAAATAATTCTCAAGTAGGTTAAATTGTAACAATTTGAAAAGAAATAAAAAAGGAAATAATTTTCTTATTTTCTCAAGCCTCGAAAGGCCATAAATAAATTTAAGTATTTGCCACTATTGCAATCAAAGACAGTCTTGTTGAAGCCTTTTACATTAATATAATCCATTTTCTCAGAATAACAGGAAAAAATTTAAAAAATGGAAATTTAAAGGAGAGTTCAAGATTCCCGGTTCAAAGGTTCAGGGCTGAGTTGGAAATAAGCGTGAATACCGGTTTCTCTAAACCCAGAACCCCCCTCACTTGTCTTTCCTCCATTTATTTGTTATTTTTCCATTCATGGAAATTGCATCACGTGAAGAAATCGTAATCTTGGATTTTGGCTCTCAATACACCCAGCTCATCGCCCGAAAGATCAGGGAAAACAAGGTGTACAGCCGGATTGTGCCCTATAACGAACCACCCGTCGAATCCGAAAATATCAAAGGCATTATTCTTTCCGGTGGACCCTCCAGCGTTTACGAAGAAGGCGCGCCCATCGTTTCCAAAAAAATATTTGACTCCAAAATACCCATACTGGGTATCTGTTACGGAATGCAGCTCATGGCCTTCCTCCTGGACGGCAAAGTTTCTCGGTCCACCAAAAAGGAATACGGGCGGGCGGAGCTATTCCTCGACCAGCCCTCCCAACTCACGCAAGGGGTCCAAGACGGAAAAGTGGTCTGGATGAGCCATGGCGACCGGATCGATGAACTACCCCCCGGATTTCATACCATCGCCCATACCGGCAACTCCCCAATGGCGGTAATCGAAAACCGTGAAAGGGGATATTACGGCCTTCAGTTTCATCCCGAAGTTACCCATTCCGAGCAAGGGGTGCAGATCCTCCGTAACTTTCTCTTCAACATTTGCGACTGCAAGGGAGACTGGACTCTTGGCTCCTTTGCTGATAAAACCATCAAGGGATTGAAGGAGAAGATCGGCCATAAGAAGGTGATCTGCGGCCTGAGCGGGGGCGTTGACTCTTCCGTAGCAGCGGTCTTGGTGTCCAGAGCCGTGGGAGATCAGCTCACCTCGGTCTTTGTGGATAACGGACTGCTACGCAAAGGGGAAGCGGAGAAGGTGGTGAGTGTTTTCGGGGGACAGATGAATTTGAACCTGAGGCATGTGGACGCCTCCAAACAGATCCTTGATAAACTAAAAGGGGTGGAAGACCCGGAGAAAAAGAGGAAGATCATCGGCCACGAATTCATTGAGGTCTTTGACCGGGAGGCCGAGATCATCGGCGATATTGAATTTCTGGCCCAGGGAACCCTTTATCCGGATGTCATCGAAAGTGTTTCATTGAAGGGACCCTCAGCCACCATTAAGACCCACCACAATGTGGGCGGCTTGCCGGAAAACATGAAGCTAAAACTGGTGGAGCCTTTGAGGGAACTGTTCAAGGACGAAGTCCGCGAACTGGGTCGGGAACTAGGTATCCCGGAAGAGATCCTCATGCGGCAGCCTTTTCCAGGTCCAGGACTCGCTGTGCGAATTCTGGGAACCATCACTGAAGAGAGATTGAGCATACTAAGGGAAGCAGACGCCATTCTCCTGGAGGAGACCAAAAAAACCGGATGGTACAAAAAAATCTGGCAGAGTTTTGCCGTCCTTTTACCCGTGAAGACCGTGGGCGTCATGGGCGATGAGCGTACCTATGAAAACGTCATCGGCCTGCGAGCTGTTCACAGTCGCGACGGAATGACGGCGGACTGGGTACACCTGCCCTATGAAATCCTGGGAATTCTTTCCAACAGAATCATCAACGAAGTGAAAGGCGTCAACCGGGTGGTGTACGATATCAGCTCCAAACCTCCCGCCACCATTGAATGGGAGTAAGGCGAGGCAGGTTAAAGATTGAATGTCGAATATCAAAGACTGAACATGAAAGAAGAAAGGGTTCATTTTGTTGGTTTGAAGGGAACGTTACTTTCTAAGATGCTCCAACATCTTTTTTTTAAAAACTACCTTTTTCGATGATGATGTTAAATTTTTTCAGTACTTTTTTAGTGGAACTCTAAACCATGAACAAAGCAATTGCCCTCATCTTAGTCGCTATAGCGGTAGCTTATACTATTTTCACCCAGATGCACAGGGGGGAGCTGATGAGGGCCAGGGGCGCGGTTCCTTTTTTCAGGGAATTGAAGGAGATACAAGAACTTCATCAAACCGCCCACGGTGCTTTCTATCCCCTCTCCGGAGGGGTTATCAATGATGAACCCATGATTTCCGCCGCATTGGGTTACGAAGGTTTTTTCCTGTCAAGCAATTTTGCCTATAGAATAGTCACCGGAACGGACGCCAAATGCGGCAACTGGCTGCAAATAGAGGCCGTTCCCATGTCCGCCCAAGGTGCTGGTGCCGCCAATGTTGCGAAAATTGCAAACAGAACGGCCCCACCCCAGCCGTGGGCTGTGAAAAAAGCGAAGTCGGGGCAGACCGTTCTGTTTCAAACCCCCATGCCCGCACAAAACAAAGTTAATTTGAAGGCAGGTTGGGAGAAAGGTGTCTATTTTGGGAATTGGATTAGCTCATCAAAACCGAAGCTCTTCGGAAGCTTTGCTTCCTGCCCATAATGAAGTAGGCAGGCCTTTCCGGCAAGGGGAATGAGCTATTGCCCCACTTGCTCTTTGCTGTTCATTCCCGTTCCGCTTCTAGAATGCTACCACAAGCAAGCACATTGAATTTTATTTCAGTAACACCATTGAAACATTCTCCCTCGATACCCCCTGTTTTTGGCATAGCTTTTGGCTTGCTGTTTTGAGTGGGAAATCGGCCAGAAAACCGTGAGCCTGTAAAATCTTCATTTTTCTGAAAATTTTTTGTTAAGCAGGAGAGTAACATGCAAATAGTGAGGATCCTTTCCTTATGTTTTTTCTCAGTCCATCTTTGGTCTTCAACTGCGGCGGCGGTGGAGATCGTAGCCCTGAAAACCTTCGACATCGAACCCTACAATTTGGCGCTGAAAGGTTTTAAAAGTACCTGCCAGTGTACTGTAAAAGAATTTGCGCTTACGGAAATAGACGAATCCAAGGTCTTCTTGGAGAAGGTTCGGGAGATCAGTCCCCCCCTGTTGCTGGCCGTGGGAGGCCGTGCACTTACTATTCTCAAGGAGATTAATGACATACCCATTGTTTATTCCAGTGTGCTAAAACCTCACGATGCCCTGTCTGGCGAGAAAAATATCATAGGCGTGGATGTAAACATCCCCCCCGGCGAAGTGCTTCGGGAATTCCTGGCCATTTCTCCAAAAACCAGACGGGTCGGCCTGCTTTATAATCCGGCAAATTCGGGCGATATGGTAAGGGATATCCTGGCCGCCGCCAAAAAACTGGGGGCACAGATGGTTGTCCATGAGGTTACGAGAACCAAGGATGTATACAATGAACTACAAAAAATGCGTGGAAACATCGAAGCCTTTTGGATGCTGCCGGATATTTCCGTAGTGAACCGCACAACCGGTGAGTCGATTATGCTCTTCTCCATGGAAAACCGAATACCCATCATTACTTTTGCTGAGAGGTTTATGAATTCCGGTGCGTTCATCACTATGAGCATAGACGAACTGGATATGGGCAAACAGACTGGAGAGATGGCAAGTCATATTTTGGCCGGAATGGCGCCATGGGATGTACCCAAAAGCACTGTCCGAAAGTCTGCATTAGTGATCAACACCATGGTCGGGAATAAGTTGGGGATCCTTGATAAGGCCGGCTTAGCGAAAACCATAGATAGAAGGATGGTGGTAAGCTCTGATGATCCCAGGTTCATGAGGCTGGAGGGGGATGTAAAAGATAAATATGAACACATGCCTTAAATCTTTCCTTCCTTTTTTCTCGCACATTCTTCCGCTGTCTATCAACCCTCCATATTTTCCGGCATACTCTATTCCGACGTTATAATTTTTTTTCATATCCAAAGCACATCTGCTTCCCAGGGGCTCTGGGCTCCCTGGAAACCCATACGGCTAAACTAAGGAAAACCATGGAACCTAAAGTCATCCTTGCTTCGGAATCCCCGCGAAGGTTGCAGCTTTTCGCCGGGTTGGACCTTCCCTTCGAAAGGAGGCCTGCCAATATTGATGAGACCATTGGGGCAATTTCCGATCCCATCTTTTTTGCTCAAAAAATGGCAGCTTTGAAAGCAAAGGCCATTGAGAGAGAAACCAAAAATCACACCATCATCGGAGCGGACACTATCGTGGTATCCCATGGGCAGATATTGGGAAAACCGGAATCGAAGGACCGGGCCATGGAGATGCTCCGGCTTTTAAATGGGAAGAAACACCAGGTGATTACCGCTGTGGCGGTTATAAGCCCCAATCAAAATGGGCCGCAGGCTGGTCACAAAACCACTGAAGTGGAATTTCATGATGTCTCCGAAAAACAAATGGAGGAATACGTGAAAGGAGGAGAACCGTTGGACAAAGCCGGAGCCTACGCTATTCAGGGAGAGGGGAGATTCCTTATCAAATCGGTAAAGGGATGTTTCAACAATGTGGTGGGTTTGCCTCTTTGTCTTCTCATCGATTTATTAAACCAGGCCGGGTTTTCGAAAACAAGAAGTTGGGAAGATATCGCTTCCCGTTGCTGTTAAGTTGAGGAACCGCAGGATTTCAAAGTTTTTCCTTTAACCCCCTTAACAAAGGGGAAATTAGTGGTAGGTTCTTCAGAAAAATGAGTTTTTGGTAGCTCTCTCAACTTATTGAGAAGTTACCCTTTTTATGTTCAAAAGAAGCTATCCTGTGGATTTCCTCTTCCTCACCTGCTCCATAAAAAATTCCAGCTCCGGGCTTTTCATGAAATGATGAATGGAAAAATAAATGGCCACAGAACCGATGACGGAACAGGCAATGATCCCCGCTTTAAGTAATACTTGGGTGTCATCATTCCAGGGAAAGTGGCTGGAAACAAAAATCCCTGCCAAAGCAATTGGTACAGCCGCCGCTAGGGAGTAGAATGCCGTCTTAAAAATCTCATTAAGACTGATCCCATTTCGCTGATTGTACCGGTAGAGCAAGATGGAAAGATTCAGCATGGAGGCTAAAGATGTGGCAAGGGCTAGCCCTTTGTGGGCCATGAACTGGATCAGCACCAGGCTGGCCGCCGTTCCGCAGGCCACCGAGAGGGCCGCCGTCTTCATGGGAGTTTTGGTATCCTGCAAGGAATAAAAGACCTGGGTAATGATTCGCACGGAGGCGAAGGACCATATCCCCACCGCGTAATACAAGATCGCCCCCGAAGTGCCAAGGGTGGCGTTATAATCAAACTCCCCATGCTGGAAGAGTAAATTTACAATGGGAATCCTGAAAAAAATAAGCCCTATCATGGCCGGGATGGTAATGAATAAGACCATCCGCAATCCAAAAGAAAGGGTCTCGTTAAGACCTTTGAAATCCTTTTTAGCCGCCAGGGTAGCAAAGGAAGGAAGAATGGCCGTGGAAATGGCAACTCCCAGGATTCCCAGGGGAAAATGGATGAGACGCATCCCGTAATAAAGAAAGCTCACGCTACCCACCGCCAGAAAGGAGGCCAGGATGGTGTTTATCAGCAAGTTTACCTGGGTTACCGAAAGACCAGCCACCACCGGCCCCATCAATTTAAAGATTTTTTTCACGCCGGGATGAGTCCAAAAAGCACTGAATCGAAACAGCATTCCCTCCCGCTTCAAAAAATAGACCTGTAGCAACAATGGGAATACCCCTCCGAAGAGCACCCCGTAGGCCGCCGCAGATACAGGAGGGTCCACCACGGGAGTCAAAATCAGGATGGTGGAAATGATGAATACATTCAAAATGGCCGGACCCAGGGCGGGGACAAAAAATAGCCTCAAAGAGTTCAGCATCCCCATGGTCAAGGCTGACAGGGAGATAAAAAGCAGAAATGGGAACATCAAACGAGTCAGGTAGACGGTGGTATTAAATTTTTCCGGATCAAATTTAAAACCATACGCGATGGTCAGGACCAAATAGGGTGCTGTGAAGATGCCGATGACCACAAATAAAGTTGCAATAGTGAGGAGTGCGGTAAAAACGCCGGAGGCCAGTTTCCTAGCCTCTTCCCTCTCCTTGGTGGCCAGGTATTCGGTGAAAACGGGGACAAAGGCGGCGGACATGGTGCCCTCGGCTAAAAGTTCTCTGAAGAGATTGGGAATACGGTAAGCCACGTAAAAAGCATCGGCGGCAGCGGTGGCGCCAAAAAAACGGGCCATAATCATGTCACGGATAAATCCAAGCACACGGCTCAATAACGTGGCGCCCGCTATGGTGCTGGCGGCTTTGATGATTTTTTTGTCTTCCGAGTTTGCCATCTGAAATATAGCCAAAGATATTTGAAATTAATAAAACTTTTTAACCGCGAATGGCCGCGAATTTACGCGAATAAAACCAGAGAACCAAAAGGTACAAGATAGATTATTTTTCTTGTTTTTTCTTTATTCGCGTTCATTCGTGGCCATTCGCGGTTAAATGTCTTTGATCGCAAAGCTTTCTCTCCTTCCCCTCCCCGGCCTGCCCATCCTACTATCTTATTTTTCACCAGCTTTTGTCCAGGACAATATTTTTATTTTCCTGAGTTTTTATGAAGTCCAGTTGGGTCCAGACGCGAAAAAAGAGTTCCGCTTTGAATCTGGGAAGAACCTTAAAGCCACTCTTGGTGGAGGCATAAAGGGTTTGCTCTGCAAAAAAATTTTCTAAAAGCTCAGCACCTACCACCATTCTTCCCTTCCCACGAAGGGTTCTGTCCAGAACCTCCCGGAATGGCAATTCATCTTCTTCAAACTTCAAACCTTTCAAAAAATTGATGATCCTGGCTGTAACAAAAAGAGTATAGAGGTCTTCCCTATTGAAATGTTCCGTCTCCACGGAGATGGCTGTGAGTCGCGCTCTGAAAACCTCTCCTTCACTGGGTTCGGGAAAATCCCTTGCTATTGGGGAGTTTGGCGTTAAATAAAAAATGGAGGCCCCCAAAAGGACCGGAAGTGTGGAGTTTAGAGCAAGGGTCTGAATCATGGAATCAATCTGTTCATGAGGGAGCCCCAAAATCTGATAGGAAACCACTTGGAATCTCAGTTCACATGCTTCCCGCACCACTTCCAGGTATTTATCAATGGAGTGAGGACGCTTGGTCCTCTGCTGGAGGTCGCCATCCACACTCACCAGAGACAGGTTCAAGTGCCGAAATCCGGCTTTTTTCATAAGCGTTAACAGCTCCGAATCCAGGCTGAAGTAGGAGATCCCGTTCATGGCGGTGAGTTCGATGTCATCCTTTGGAAATGCCTCCATGAGCTTTTTGCAAAGCTCTTTGATCTCCTCCCCATTGCAAGTAAAGTCGTCATCTTCAAAGTCGAAGACGCGAACTCCTTCTTCATATCTTTTTTTGATCTCCTGGAGCACATTGCTAGTGGAACGCTTCCTGTAACCGGTCCCGAAGGTGAGATGTACAGAGCAAAAAGAACATTGATGGGGACATCCACGGGAAGATACTAAAAAATGAAGGGGACGGTTTTTCAGATGATACCGGTCCCGGGCGAGGTCGGAAAGGTCGGGAAAGGGAAGCTCCTCAATGGGGAAATTGTCTTCCACCTTATTTAGAATGTGCCTCCCGTTTTCCTCGTAGCCCAGGTTGGGTACCTTGGCATAGTTTCCGCCATTTTTCCATTCCCTCAAAAACTCCACCATGGGCCTTTCCCCTTCAGCCTGGATAATGAAATCGATACCAGGTTGCTGGAGCATGAAAAGGGGCATAGCGGAGACGTGGCTGCCTCCCACAATGATGGGAATTTTCAAACGCTTTTTTATTTCCTCGGCCGATCGAAGAACTTCGCGATAATAGGGAGAAAAAAGCGATGAAATCCCCACAATATCCGGCTTTTCTTTGACCACATCCTCGGCCAGAAGGTCAAAGGGAACACCATAATGGTAATAGTGGTAAAAAGAGGAAAAGGGACTTTGGTCTGGCCAGGCGTAAAAATCTTTTAGATAAGAAAGCTCTTTGGGTAAGGGGATGGTTTTGCGTCCTCCTCCTTGGTGATAGTCTTTGACCACCACCTCCATTTCATCCGGCATGTACTTGTGAATAGCGGCCTTCAGATAGCCAAGCCCAACGGGCTGCAAGCGAATAGGGGTTTGATAAAAATCCTGGATGGGAGGTTGCAATAGTAGCAGTTTTTTCTTTTTCAAAATATTTTGACGCTGCAAAAAAGCTTGACCCACAGCCTACAAGGTATTATATTACATTATTATAATATTATATGTGAACAGGTGAACCATGGCTATGAAAAAAGAGTTTTACACTTTGCATTCCGACCTTTGCAGATTCCTGACCCACCCCGTGCGGCTGGAGATCCTTGATCTTCTGAGAAATAAGGAGATGTGCGTAAATGAACTCCTGGAAGAGATCCAGATTTCTCAGGCGAATCTTTCTCAACATCTGGCCCATCTTCGCCAAAAGGAAATACTCAAGACCCGCAAGGAAGGCACCTCTGTATATTATTCCATAGCAAACCATAAAATCCTGGAAGCCTTTGATATCATGACGGAGGTCTTGAGGGATATTATGGAAAAAAACGCCTCCTTTGCCAAAAACATCTGTTAGCCTTCCCTTCTGCTCTTCACGGTCCTCCAACCATTCGATTTTTATTTTGGCCGCAAAGATTCTCGAAGAAACACTAAGAAATAGACTTAGCGAAACTTAGTGTACTTAGTGGCTAAAGAAATCTTTCCTTTAATTTTTTGTCCATGTGGACCGTAAGAGTGCCTAAACTCTAACAAGTTCCATTAATGGCTCAAAAGAATATAATGCCGGTCTTCTGCCCGATGCTTCTTCCAATGTAGCGATCAGATTTTTCTCCAGGAGCACCCTTGTAAATCTTGCAGCACTCGCCGTAGGTATACCACTTTTTGTTGTAAATTTGTTGTTTCTAAACACTGGATTTGTGAACACAAAATCCAATGCGTTAACACTCCACTTAGAAGATAGAGTATCTGAAAACACTATTTTCATCTCTTCATATAGGTTACTTATATTCTCTGCAATAGTAAGATTTCTAATAGCCTGCTGCTCAATAGCTTTCAGAAAAAAAATGCACCAACTTTCCCAATCACCATGCTCGGACACATTTCTCATTGTGTTTATATAAAGATCTTTATTCTCTTCCAAGTACCCGCTTATGTAGAAATGAGGCGCAGATATAGCTCCTGAAGCCCATAGCATCAATGTAATTAACATACGCCCAATACGCCCATTACCATCTTTAAATGGGTGCAATGCTTCAAACTCAATATGGGTGATACCTATTTTAATCAACGTTGGGTGTGTGCTTTGTTCTATATATTGAAAGAGCTTGTCCAATCCTTCCTGTAGTTTTTCAGGACTAACTGGAATGAATAATATATTATTTCTCAACTTATCAGCTAGGTAGTTTTGTTCATTTTTATACTTACCTGGCGATTTTGAAGCGCCACGCCCAAAAGACAGCAACCGCTGGTGGATTCCTTTAATCAGCGATTGAGACAATGGATAACCTTCTTCCATCGCTCGTTGCGTGGCTTTCAATGCCCTCTGATAAAGGATAGTTTCGATAACATCTGATCTTACGTTTGTAGCGTTTCCCGCTTCAGCATCATGATCTGCCTCATACTTAAGAATTTCATCCATGGTACTAACCGTACCTTCCATCCTTGAGGATACAACAGCTTCCTGGTTACGCAGAGGAGCCAACAGTATTTCGCTGTTGTGCATATTTTTTAACATTTGGTCGTAACGTGCCACTGCATCAGTTGCTTTTACTAAAGGCCCAACAAATCGCCCATAATCAAGACTACCTGGTGGAAATTTATCGTAATGATAGTTGACAGCATTTTCTAAATTGAGCTCCATAGTATATTCCTTGGCAGTTAGGTGTTAATATTATGCAATATCTTAACATCAAAAGATTTAGGGATCAATATATTTGTTTTTTTGAGCAACAAATGCGATAGACCTTAATAGATTCAGCACAAATGCGGTTGTCACTCACTTTTGGTGTTTTTTGAGCAACAAATGCGATAGACTTTAATAGATTCAGCACAAATGCAGTTGTCGCTCACTTTTGGTGTTTTTTGAGAAGCAATAGGCAGTGAATCCAAGTTTCACTTTTCAATGTTAGAGCAAAAGTGAAACTTGAATCTCCCTTCCACCAGGTTTTTCTTGTCACTCGTTACTCGTCACTTGTCACTATCCTTTAATGCCTTCTTCAAAAACTGTCCGGTATAAGAAGATTTATTAGCGGCAACCTCTTCCGGGGTCCCTTCCGCCACTATATTTCCACCGCTGTCTCCGCCCTCCGGTCCGAGATCGATGATGTAGTCCGCCGATTTGATAATATCTAGATTATGCTCGATAACCACAATGGTATTTCCTGCGTCCGTAAGCCGATTCAGCACCTCCAAAAGATGGGCAATATCGGCGAAGTGCAATCCGGTGGTGGGTTCATCCAGGATATAGAGGGTCCTTCCCGTGCTCCGTTTACTCAGCTCCTTGGCCAGCTTTACCCGCTGGGCTTCTCCGCCTGACAGGGTGGTGGCGGATTGTCCCAGCCTGATATAGGACAACCCCACATCATTGATAATGCTCAACTTATCTTTGATCGCCGGAATGTTGGCGAAGAAGAGGACCGCCTCCTCGGCGGTCATATCCAGGACCTCCGCGATGTTTTTCCCTTTATAATGAACATCCAGGGTTTCCCTGTTGAACCTTTTCCCTTTGCAGATTTCGCAAGTGACATAAACATCGGGGAGAAAGTGCATTTCAATCTTGATGGTGCCGTCACCCGCACAAGCTTCACAGCGTCCCCCTTTTACATTGAAACTGAATCGGCCCACCTTATAACCTCTCTTTCTGGCCTCGGGAACCTGGGCGAAAATATCCCGCACGGTGGTGAACAGCCCCGTATAGGTGGCGGGATTGGACCTGGGAGTTCTGCCGATGGGTGACTGGTCGATATCGATGACCTTGTCCAAATATTCCACCCCGGCAATTCCAAGATGGGAGCCGGGTTTCTCCCTGCTCTTCCAAATCTTTTGAAAAAGGGCTTTATAGAGGATGTCCACCACTAGGGTGCTTTTCCCGGAACCCGATACCCCGGTGACGCAGGTGAAGGTGCCCAAGGGTATCTTGGCATCGATTCCCTTCAAATTGTTCTGGGTGGCTTCCTTGATTTTGATAAACAGGTCGTTTCCCTTCCTTCTTTCCTTGGGAGTTTCGATTTGTAATCGACCGGAAAGATATTTCCCGGTAATGGAATGGGGGTGCTTCAGCAATTTTTTGGGTGAGCCTTCCGCTACCACGGTTCCTCCATGGACCCCTGCAGCAGGACCAAGATCCACCACGTGATCCGCCGCCAGAATGGTTTCGGCATCGTGTTCCACCACAATGACGGTGTTTCCAAGATCCCGAAGGCGAATCAAAGTAGCCAGGAGCCTCTGGTTATCTCTCTGGTGCAGGCCTATACTCGGCTCGTCCAGAATATAAAGGACCCCCACCAGGGCGGAACCGATCTGTGTGGCCAGGCGGATTCTTTGCCCTTCACCGCCGGACAAGGTACCGGAGGCCCGATCCAGCGTCAGATAGTCCAGCCCTACATCTATCAAAAAACCCAGGCGCTCTTCAATCTCTTTCAATATGCGAGAAACAATTTTTTGTTCCTGGACGGAAAACTTTATGCCTTGAAAAAAAGCCATGGCGTGTTTTACTGAAAGGCGGGTAACCTCGATTATATTTTCTCCGCCGATCTTTACCGAGAGGCTCTCCTTTCTTAACCGAGCCCCATTACACGCCTGGCAGGGCTGAATATTCATGAATTCCTCTATCTCTTCCCGGACATAATGAGAATCGGATTCACGATGCTTTCTTTTCAAATTGGGAATAACTCCCTCGAAGCTGCGAAGGTACTCATAGCGTTTCCCGTCCCTTAAATAAAAAAACTGAATGGTTTCCTGCCCAGAGCCGTAAAGTATGGTTTTTTGAACCTTTTTGCTAAGGTCTTTGAAGGGAGTTTTTAATTCGAATTTGAAATGGTGGGAGAGCCCCTCCAACACCTGCTGGTAATAGACCGAAGTTTTTCGCCGCCACGGTGCGATGGCCCCTTCCTCTAAAGATAGAAAGTCATCGGGAATCACTAGTCCCGGGTCTACAATTTTTTTTGTAGCCAGTCCGGCGCATTCCTGGCAGGCGCCATGGGGACTATTGAAAGAGAACATTCGTGGTGCCAGCTCGGGATAGCTCACCCCGCAGTCGATACACGCGAATTTTTCACTAAAAACATTTTCCGAACCGTCCTCCATGAGAATGGACACCAAACCTTCGGAATGTTTCAACGCCAACTCCACCGAGTCGCTCATCCTTTTCTTGATCCCCTCTTTCACGACGAGACGGTCCACCACCAGTTCAATGTTGTGCTTTTTGTTTTTGTCCAGTTCTATGGGTTCCGAAAGATCATGGATTGTGCCGTTCACCCGGACCCGCACAAACCCCTTTTGCCGAAAACTATCCAAAACCTTTTTGTATTCGCCTTTTCTGCCACGGACGACGGGAGAGAGGATTTGGATTTTTGCACCCGCTGAAAGGGAGTCCACCTGGTCTACAATCTGCTGCACGGTTTGGGAGGAGATTTCCTTGCCGCATTGGTAGCAATGCACCCGGCCTGCACGGGCGTATAGGAGTCGGAGGTAGTCGTAGACTTCCGTGATGGTTCCCACTGTGGACCTGGGATTCTTGCTGGTGGTTTTTTGTTCGATGGAGATGGCGGGGGAAAGGCCGTCGATTTGTTCCACATCCGGTTTTCCCATCTGCTCCAGGAACTGCCTGGCGTAGGCGGAGAGCGATTCCACATACCTTCGTTGTCCTTCTGCGTAGATGGTATCGAAGGCCAGGGAAGACTTACCGGAACCGCTAAGGCCGGTAATAACGATGAGTTTATTTCTTGGGAGCCTGAGACTGATGTTCTTCAGATTGTGCTCCTTGGCCCCTTTGATGATGATTTCATTGAGCTGCATATGTTCCTTTCACTGGAGAAGTCTTTTAAACGATTCCATACCATATTAAAATAATTGGCGGGAAAATGGTATAAGAGAGGAACCAAAGGCAGAAGGATGGGAGACGAGGGACGAAGGGACGAGGGACGCAAGTTCAAAGAAAACCATGGTGCAAAACCGCAACCAAGCCTTGAACACCTAAAATTATAGTTTCTTATGCCTAAATTGAGCAGGCTACACCTTGGCGAAGGTGACGTGTAAGCTCCTAAACTTATACTTTGCGGAAATCATTCCGCTCAAGGGCTCCGTATAAAATATTATTCGCTTAAAATATTATGTTTTTACGTGAAAGAAAACTGAAAAAATAATCCATTTAGTGCTTATTGGTTCTATGGTTTTATTCGCGCAAATTCGCGACCATTCGCGGTTAAAATGTTTTTTTAAATTCCATGCTGAAACTAAAACGGGTATACGAACCATCTTCAAAAGATGACGGGTTCAGAATTCTGGTGGAACGCCTCTGGCCCCGGGGACTTTCCAAAGAAAAGGCCGGGGTGGATCTTTGGCTAAAAGATATTGCCCCAAGCCCAGACTTAAGAAAATGGTTTGCCCATGATCAAAGCAAGTGGGAAGAATTTAAGAGACGTTACTGGACGGAATTGAGCCAAAAGGAAAATACCGTGGAGTTGATCCGAAAAAAATGTGAAGAGGGAACAGCAACCCTTGTTTTTGCTAAACGAGATGAAAAGCATAATAGCGCACTGGCATTAAAACTATTTATTGAAAAGGAATAACTACTCAGGCACAAAGGCAGAAGGCACAAAGTTGTGAACCTTCCACCCATAAAGTATATTTGGATTGGTGCGACTGTGTATTTTTCATAAGATTGAAACTCATTGCTTTCACCTACACATTGTGTATGAAACCCCACTTGGTGCCCCCTGCCTCTGTGCCTGGTGCCTAAGTAGTTACGAAAAGGAGCTATAAAATGAAAAAAGGCATTCTACTCTCCATCCAGGTGGGTCTTCCAAAAAAAATCGAGGCCAAGGACAATGTAAACCCTGAAGATGGTTCCTGGACCAGTAGCTTTTTAAAAGAGCCGGTGGAAGGATCGGTCTGGCTTTGTAAGACTGATTTGGCCGGAAATGGACAAGCAGACCTGAAAAATCATGGCGGAATTGACAAGGCCGTGAACCTATACCCGGTGGAGCATTATGCCTATTGGCGGGAGGAGTGTGGGAGCGTCAATTTTTCAAACGGGGCAATGGGAGAGAATTTTACCACGGAGGGGCTTACGGAAGAAACCGTTTGTATCGGAGATATCTACGCCGTGGGGGGCGCCCGTATCCAGATTTCCCAACCCAGACAACCTTGCTGGAAGATATCGCGTCGATGGGGAATTAAAAATCTCGCGAACCTGGTTCAGGAGACCGGCCGCACAGGATGGTATTTCCGGGTGCTTGAGGAAGGAAATGTGGAAGGGGGAGCCCCTTTAGAACTTCTGGAGCGCCCCTGCCCGGAATGGACAGTGGAAAAGGCCAACCACATCATGCATGGTCGGTTGCTGGACCGGGTCGCCATCATGCAATTATCCCAATGCCAACAACTTTCCCAAAGTTGGCAAAAAACTTTGTCCCTTCGTTTGAAGAAACCTGATGAAGGGTCTGTGAAAGAAAGGTTGGAGGGCGGGGCAAAAAATTAACATCGAACTGTGAATATCGAACGGCGAAAAAGGAAGTAATTTTTGAAAAAAAACTACCTTTTTCGATGTTCAGTTCAGTGTGTGCTCGATGTTGGATGTTAAAGTTTTGACTTTCACTCGATAGATTCCTGCCTCCCCTTCTTCAGTTTTTCAAACCGGCTATTCATTTGGCTTTAGTTGGTTCTCCCCTTTTTCTTCCAATTTGTTCTTATTTTCTGATTTCTTATCCATTAAACACCGATTTTCACGCTAGTGAGAATCGTCATAATTTCTCCCTATTCACGCCGTCCAGATGATTTCAATCGTTCGGCCTTCGAGCCATGGGACCTGGAAAGGAGTTTGTAATTTCTCTACTTCTTTCAGGATCGGCG
>JAJDAS010000246.1 GCA_029261755.1 Nitrospinia bacterium | reverse complement strand
ACTGAAATAGTGCCACCCATGATTTCAACCAACCGATTCACCAGATCAAGCCCAAGACCGAGACCCTGGTGAGCCCTCGTGGCAGAACCATCAAGTTGGTGAAACCGGTTAAAAATCAACCCGGCCTCCTCTTCGGTCATTCCAATCCCATCGTCCTTCACACTGAAAATAATCCGCTTGTCTTCATGGAGGGCGCTTAATTTTATGGTCCCTTTATCGCTGAATTTGACGGCGTTGTCCACAAGGTTCATGAGGATTTGTTCCAAGCGCTTATAATCCCCTATAAAAGAAAAATCCTCTTCTTCGCTTTGGTTGTCCAAGAGGGTAATATTTTTCTCTTCCGCTTTCAGTTTCCAGTTGTTTGTTACCCAGGTGACCAAGGAATGCATCAATATGGGACCCTCTTCCAATTCAAGGCGGTCGGCTTCGATGGTGCTGAGGTCAATGAGGTCATTAATAATGCACAACAATTTTTCGCCTTGTGCGGATATTATTTGAATACTTTTAAGAGCGGTGTTGGTTTCTTCCTGGGTGATATCGGGAAATTTTCTGAGAGTATCAATAATTACTTCCGGGAAACCTGTGATAGCGGTGAGCGGTGTTCGGAGTTCATGCGAAATGTTAGCTATAAACTCCGATTTTAACCGGTTCGTTTCCTCGGCTTCTTGCTTTGCCCACCGCAATTCTTTTTCTTTTTCAAAGAGTTTCAGGTAAAGATTTATTTTGTTCAGGAGTTGGTTGTCATCCACCGGTTTCGTAATATAATCAACGGCCCCTATCTGATAGCCTCTTTCAAGGAACTCCTCGGCTTTGTATACGGCGGTAATGAATATAATGGGGATGTCTTTGGTGCGCTTGTTTGATTTGACTAACTCAGCCACCTCGAAGCCATCCATTTCCGGCATCTGGATATCAAGTAAAATCAGGTCAATATCTTGTGTCAAGAGAATTTCCAAGGCCATTTTCCCGGAGTTTGCCGAAAAAATCCGGCAATTATTTTCTCCTGAAAGTAAGGTTTCCAGGATAAAAAGATTATTCTTGTGATCATCGACACATAGAATATTATGGGTGTTTTTGGGAGAACCTTTTTTGGTAATCATCTTAATCCTTTTCCGGATTTTTTTTAAAAATCCTGTGTTTGCCGTTATATGCCTTAAAATAGTTATTGCCCTTATCAGTCATTATGTTTCCGCTTTCACCCAATAGCAAAAAACCGCTGATATCCAGGGAATCGCTAAAGAGTTTTAAGACCTTTTCATGTAATATTTTGCCGAAATAAATAGTAACGTTTCTGCAAAGGATCAGTTGGAACTCGTTAAAAATCCCATCCGTCGTCAGGTTGTGCCTGAAAAACAAAACCTTTTCTTGAAGCCTTTTATTTATTTTTAAATACAGATCATTGCGACTGAAGTAATCGCTAAATTTTCTTTCGCCTCCCGATTCGGCGTAGTTCTTCTTATGGACCTCAATAGCGCCAACGGGGTAAAGTCCGTTTTTCGCCTGTTCCAAAGAGATGTAATTGAAATCCGTGGCATAGATCATGGTTTTTTTCAGCATGCCCAGTTCGTCCAAAAGAATGGCCAGAGAGTAAGGTTCTTCCCCAGTTGCGCATCCTGCGCACCAAATCTTCAGATGGTGAAAGGAATTAAGATAAGGGAAGATTTTCTCCCTCAAAACCTTGAAGGCTTCCGGGTTTCTGAAAAAGGTGGTCACATTAATGGAAAGCTCCAGGAAAAGTCTCTCAAAGACTACGTAATCGGCGAGGGCCGCTTTTTTAAATTCGCTGAACAACGGTATTTTTTCTTTGAACATGGCGCTCTTGATTCTCCTTTTGACGCTTTCTATCTGGTATTCTCTGAAGTCATATCCGTAGATTTCAAAAAGGGATTGGAGAAAACCTTTAATTTCATCGTCAGTCTCTTCCTGTTTCGCGTCCGCCATTGATGAAATGTAGCCGGTTATCTTGTCCATTGTAAATATGAAGTCATAATTCTTCGTTGAAATAGCGTTCGAGGTCATATCTTTCGCCTCACACTCTTGCGGGTCCTGGATAATGATCGTTGCCTGTTCCCGTTTAAGCACTTCCAGTGAAGAGCTTCCGTCCCTGCCATATCCTGAAAACAAGACGGCGAGGAGTCCTTCTCCATATTCATTGGCCAGGGATTCAAAGAGGACGTCGATGGAAGGTCTGGCGTAATTCACCTTTTCTCCTTTTATCAAGTAAATATGATCGCCTACAACAATCATATGAAAACCCGGCGGGGCTATATAAATGGTCCTGGTCCGCACTAATGTGTTGGATTTTGGAATAACCACGGAATACTCTGTCAAGTTCCGAAAAATATTATTCATCACAAAGCTCTCGTCTTCGGGGATATGGATTACGACAAAAATGGAAATATCCATTACCGGCAATTTTTTGATTACCTCCTTCATCCTTTCTGGGCCTCCCGCTGAACCCCCCATGGCCACTGCCCTTAGATTTTTTTTGGTTTTATGAACCGCTGATTTTTTGTCTTCGAGGAGCGTGTTTCTGATCTTTAATCGAAACAGGTAGCTCGAAAGGACCCTGTGGCAGACATAAATCTTTAGTTTGTGATCATGCTTTGCCGTCAACGAGGCCAGCTGGTCAATGACTATCGCCGGAAGAGTCCTGGCGTCGAGGAAATTAATTTCCAGCAAGTGGTATTTCTTTTTTAGAGCCTCGTCGAAAAGGGTCCGGTCCTCTCCTGTCTTTAATTCTTCTTTGACCACAATATGGTTTACCTGGTTTCTCAGGTAGCTGATGACATTCATTGTTCTTCCTCAAGAAAACAAGGATGTAATAATTTAACGCAGAGGCGCAGAGGACGCAGAGAAAAACCAAAAATTTAATTTTCCTGCCTAAACCCGCAACCCGAAACGAATGATGATTGTCGATTGATGATTGTTGATTTAAACCCGCAACCCGTGACTCGTGACTCGCAGCCCGGGTAATTTTCAATTTAATTTTTCTAAGGCTGATTCAATACTTTCTTTAGTAAAAGGCTTGGTGACATATTTGAATTCCAACCCAAGTTCTTTGGCCAATTTTTTACCTGATTCTACTTTTTCTTTCATAGCGGCCGCCGTAAGCATAATGATGGGAACATTCCATTTTGGGTAGAGTGAGACAAGTTCCTTCATAAATTGGTCGCCATCCATAACCGGCATGAGTCTGTCCAAAAAAATCAAATCAAAATCGTTCCGCCCTTGAATAATTTCCAAAGCTTCGGCCCCGGTTTTAGCAATAACTAATTCGTTGTCAGGGAAAAGAGACTTAAGCAAAAACAATACATTTTCGTCGTCTTCCACAAGCAAGATATTTTTATTAACGATCTTCTGTGATCTTTCATCGGGAGTTGTTTTTATGAAGTTTTTAGCATGAGGACGCTTCCACGGAAATTCGAGGGTGAAGGTTGTTCCTTGTCCAATTTTAGATTCTACCGAAATAATTCCTCCCATTTTCTCAACCAGTTTATCAACCAAGTCAAGCCCAAGCCCGAGTCCTCCAAAATTCCTCGTAGAGGAAGCATCAAGCTGGTGAAATCTGTTAAAAATCATCTTTGTCTGTTCTTCAGTCATCCCAACACCCTCGTCCCGCACCTTAAAATAGATGCGTTCGTTTTTTGGAAAGGCGCTTATTTTGATAGTCCCTTTTTCTGTGAATTTGATGGCGTTATCAAGCAAGTTCCGAAGCACCTGCTCTATACGCTGGCAATCTCCCAGGAATTGGAAATATTCCTGTTCGGCTCGGTTATCCATGAGGGTAATTTTCTTTTTCCTTGCCTGAAGATCAAAAGACGTTATCACCGAGAAAATCAAATCATGCGCTGAAACTACCTTTTCTTCTATCTCAAACCGATCTGACTCGACTATTGTGAGGTCAATAATGTCATTAATGAGGGCCAGCAATTTTTGGCCTTGATCGAAAACTATTCGATTGCATTTTAGGGCATGATCAGCATCTTTTTGGGTCATCCGGGAAAATTCCTTTAGGTCGTCATTGACTGTCTGGGAAAAACCAATGATGGAGGTAAGGGGGGTCCTAAGTTCGTGGGACATGTTTGCCAGGAAGTCAGACTTAGCCTTATTTGCTAGTTCGGCCCTTTCTTTCAATTCTTTTAGATTTTTGTTTTGCAATTCTAACTGCAAGGTCCTCTCTTTTACAGCGTCCTTAAGTTTGACGTTCTCTTCCACGGTAAAGGCAATATTATCTCTAACGGTTTCTTTTTCGTCCCCGGATTCAGCCCTTTTTTCCATTCTGAATGAACAAAAGGACTGATCCAACTCCGGGGTCAGTAAAGTAGATTTGTAATCTTTGCCGGTTAGCCCTTTAATGATGCCTTCGTAAAAGAATTTGCGTACACAAGCGCATTCCAGGCCATCGCATACCAGGACCTCACAATGTTGGGAATAAAAGCAATTTTCTTTGCTGTAATGCACGGTGAATGTTTCTCCTTCGTTCTCAATTCGGCACCAGTCCTCTTCCATGATTTTTTCTTTAGCGTGTATTGCAAGCACAAATTCCAGAGCTTCTTGGGGGGAAATATTCATAGGCAGAGCGGTATGTGAATCTAAAAAGAGAGAGGATTTGATGGAAGCTTCCGTATGTATTTCAGCGACTTCTTTGAGCATCTGTTCCATTAAGGTTTTACCTCCAAAGGGAAGCGTCAAACAAAACCGAATCATGGAATAAAACTGGTCGTTCATTAAACCTTTTAGGGCTTCCACCCGCCTTTTGAGAAAATAAATTTCCTCTGTTTTGGGATCATCTTTTGTGGAATCCTTTTTGATCATAGCTTTTCTCCTTTTTTGCAATCCGAATGATATTTTATACTCTACCGCAATTGGTTTTCGGTATCTTGAAAA
>JAJDAS010000245.1 GCA_029261755.1 Nitrospinia bacterium | reverse complement strand
TTCTTCCCAACTGTCCGGAAAAAAAGACAGTAATACAGGCCAATCTTCTTCCATAATTCTACACCTCCAAAAATATATATTTTGTTGGAAGTATAGGATTCAACAAGTTAAATGTCAACAAAACAACTTAGCGCTTATGGGTTGAAACCCCCGGCTATAAGCTTTCGGCCTTTCAGGCCTTGTACCGTCTTTGTGCCCAGCATCTTACCTTCTGCCTTCCGCCTTTCCGTCATCCGCCGTCTGCACTCTCCTTACTCCCTACTCTTTACTTTAAGCGCTCCGCGCCCAAGTCTCCCAAAAGTATAATAAGCCGCACAGGCGCCCTCCGAGGAGACCATGCAGGAGCCCACCGGATTTTCCGGTGTGCAGGCCTTTGCAAAAAGGGAACAGTCGCGGGGTTTTTTGAGTCCGCGAAGCACTGCCCCGCATTGGCAAGCCGTATTCTCCGATACCCGTATTTGGGGAATTTCAAAACGGCGTTCCGCGTCGAACTCCGCATACCTTTTCTTCAATTGGAGCCCACTATACGGGACAAAGCCCAGTCCGCGCCACTCGAAGGACTTCCGCAGCTCGAAGATCTCCGCCACCAGGGCCTGGGCCTTCCGGTTCCCTTCTCTGGTCACCACCCGCGTATACTGGTTTTCCACCTTGGCCTCACCCGCGTTCAGCTGCCGCACCAACATGAGCACGGCTTGGGCAATGTCCAGAGGCTCGAATCCGGCGATGGCCACCGGACGCTGGTACTCCCTGGCAAAGTATTCGTAAGGGCGGCTGCCGATGACGGCGCTCACGTGGGCTGGTCCGATGAAGCCATCCAAGGGGACAGTGCCGTAATCGCGCATGTCGGGTGATTCCAAGATGTTCTGAATGGCGGCGGGGGTGAGTACATGATTACAGAAAACGGAAAAGTTTTTCAGGCCTTGTTTCTTCGCTTGTAGAACGGCCATGGCGGTGGGCGGCGTGGTGGTCTCGAATCCGATTGCGAAAAAGACCACCTGTTTATTGGGGTTTTCCCGGGCGATCTTTAATGACTCCATGCAGGAATAAACCATGCGCACGTCGCTTCCACAGGATTTCATTTTTTGGAGACTGACCCCTTTGGAGCCGGGCACGCGGAGCATGTCGCCGTAGCTACAGAGGATGAGGTCCTTCTTACGCGCCAATGCGGCGGCGTTGTCGATTCGGGAGACTGGAAGAACACAGACCGGACAACCCGGACCATGTATGAAACGCACCTGATCCGGGAGGAGATCCTGGATGCCGTACCGGAAGATGGCGTGGGTGTGGCCTCCGCAGAACTCCATGATGTTGTAGGTCCTGCCGGGCTGGGCCTCGGCTACGATGCGATCTGTGGTCTGTTTTACGCGGTGACGGTTACGGTATTCATCGACGTATTTCATTGTTTGAAACCGTTCAGGGTTCCAGGTTCAGGGTTCTCGGTTGGTATACAAAACAGAAAGCAACAATAGAGTTGCTACATCTGTGCATATTGCTAAACATATGAAATATAAGGCTTAAAAGTTATACCAACACATGGGTTGTCGTTAGTCTCAATAGCTAAACTTCCCCCACAGGGAGCCGGACCAGGTCCTTTTCCAGGAAATCAACCAAAACCTTTTCCACGTCGGATTCGGCGGTTTTACGGTCCACATGAAATTTCTCTCGAAGCCTTCCAGCCATATCCTCTTTTGACATTTTTCCGTCGCATAAATGCCAGATCATGGTAGCGGTCTCGTTGAGCGAGTGTACCTGATTATTCTCTTTATCCACAATGACCAGCTCTTTTCCCAGTTCCCTGGTGCTGAGATCTTTCTTTTTTACCGGCAAACCGGAAAGGCTTTTTGTCATTGAACAATCAAGGGGTAAGGCTAAAAAAGTAAATTGGGAGCAAGGATTTTGTTTTTTCCTGGGTTCCTTGTCCACTTGGGCAATATACTTTTTTCCCAAAAAAAATGCAATATTAGCAAAATGCACTTTTTTTTCGCCTATATAAGGTAAATGGTAACAAAATTGCAATAGTCTATATTAATAGCTATAGGTACGTGCTTTTGACAATAATTTGACGGGAGTGGTGTGCAAAATGGTGAAATTGGCCGATTTTATTAAACTGGACGCTGAAATCAGAAAAAAAACCCATATCGATTTGCCCGGTTCAATTGAAAATTTGCCTGATGGCGAAGAAAGAGAGGCCGGTAACGGAGGTTTTGCCGACGTCAAACCTTCCATCAATTGGGATGGAGAAGTTGAGGACGAATTGGATGCTGAGCAAGACCCCGACGCTTACTGGGCCAGCAAACGAAAAGACTATTATCGGCGTTTTTTTAGGCATCTGGAAGAAATCACCGCCAGCGCAAAAAACGGGGTAGTAGAAGATCTGAACCCCTTGAAAGAAAGCATGAAGGCTTTCCTTCAGAAAAACGAACTCATCGATATCATGTACTCCACAGCATTGACCTCCAAGGAGTACCCGGACAATGTTATCTGCCATTCTGTTAATTGCACCATTTACTCCATTATGGTGGGTATGAAAGTGAATTTTCCCATTGAAAAACTTCAGGAACTTGGGCTGGCGGTACTTCTTCATGATATAGGCATGGGATTGATTCCTGAATCCCTCACGGAAAAGAAGGGGAGCCTCAGCCATACCGAGTTAGCGGAAATCCGTAAACATCCCGTCATTGGTTACAACTTCTTGAAAAAAGCGTATCCCGATATGCCTTTTCTGGCCTTAACCGCCCACCACGAACATGAACGGGAAGACGGTTCCGGCTACCCCCAGGGCTTGAGGGGGAACGCCATCTCGGAGTATGCAAAAATAGTGGGAATGGTGGACTCCTTCGAGGCGTTGACCCATAAACGTTCCTATCGCAAACAACTTCTCCCTTTCCAGGCCGTCCAAAACATCATTCAAAGGGACAAAAAAAAATTTCCAAGGGCGATTTTGAAGGCCCTGATCAGCAGACTCTCCGTCTACCCGAAATTCAGTTATGTCCAGTTAAATACGCAGGCCATCGGACAGGTTATTGATGTGGACGAAAGATTTCCTTTGCGGCCTACATTGAGGATTATTTCCGACTCCAAAGGCGAAAAGGTGGCGGAGGAATATAACATCAGCCTCAAAGATAATCCTCTTTTGTATATTATAGGCTCTGCTGAACCGCCGGCCGAACCATGAATAAAAGATTATTTGAAGATTTTATGTAACCCTTTAGCTGTTTGAAAGATGACGGGATTTGCAGAGCACTCCTCCAGTGCTCTCGTTCCCAGGCAGAGCCTGGGAACGAGAAACCTTGAACCTTTTTGGTTATTGTTATTGAAACATGGCTCAACAAATTGAATTAGACTTAAGAGACTATATCCGCATCGTGCGGAGACACAGGTGGAAGATCATGGCCATTACCGCTGCCGTGACTCTAGTCACTTTTGCTTTCTCTTACAGCACCAAACCCCGCCCTCTTTACGAAGCCATCGCCAGTCTCAAGTTCGAGAGGAAAACAGCGGGAGAAGATATCTACCGCGGATATGTGCAAGCGCCGGAATATAGCGAAATCGAAAGCGAGATGCAGGCCATCACCAGCTTTCCAGTAATTATCGGCGCCGCGTACGAGTTGGAACTTGTTCCCCAAGATCTCACCTTCGAGGAAATCCAGAGAAACAGGAAGTATTTGAACAGAATCCTGGGGTTGCAAAGAGAGATTGAAATCGACCAGGAAGAAGATACCAATATCATCACCGTCAGCTATGAATCTCATGATCCGGAATACTGCCGGGACGTCCCCAACGCTATTGCCAAAGCATACCAAGCGTTGCACCTGAAAGAAAGCAAAAAACAGGTCTCCGCCACCAGGGAATTCATAGAGAAGCGCCTTCTGGAATCCAAAGCCAAACTGAAACGGTTGGAGGAGGCTAAAAAGGAGTTTGAGGAAACCCATGACATCGTGGACATTAAAGCCCAGATGCAGATCCTGCTGGAATCCCAGATTGGCCTGGAGCAAAAGATCAGAGACGCAACCAACCGAATAAGCCAGATGGAGGCCATGGCAAAGGATTTCAATACCGCAGACGGCAGTGACGAAATCCTGGTGGATATCCGGCCATCCATGTTCAGTTCCCACTTTGAACAGATGGTCACCGATCTTATGAAAAAGGTTGCAAAGAAGAAATCACTGCTAAATGTTTATCGGGAAAAAAACCCTGAAGTCATCGCCGTCCAACAGGAAATCACGAACTCCATTGAAAATATCAAGGGACACATCGAGGCCAGCACCGCTATTATGAAGAAGGAAAAGGAGGACCTGGAGTTTAAAAAAGAGACCTCCAATTCCGATTTGGAAAAAATCCCCGAAAACAACCTTACCCACTCCCGTTTGAAACGAGATGTGGAAATAACCAGTGACGTGGTGAAACTTCTGGACAACAAGTACCAGGGGGCCTTAATCCGAGAAGCCGACCAAGTGGAAAACGTCCGCATTATAGCGCCGGCCTTCCTCCCTTTATCTCCCATAAACGCACCGAACGTTCTGGCAAAAACCGTACTTGGTTTTTTCCTGGGGATGATCCTGGGAACTATCTTTGCCTTCATTTTTGAGCACTTTGACACCTCCTTTGAGACCATTGATGACGTGGAGGGCCTGCTGGATCTCTCTGTTATAGGGGTAGTTCCTTTTTTGAACCTGAAGGAGTTGGTAGCCTCTGTGGGTGAGGATGACCCCATAATTTCACGGCTGACCATGGATGATCCCCTATCGCGAATGGTCATTCACCATTTTCCCAAGAGTGTAATTGCGGAAAGTTACAGATCCCTCAGAACCAATGTAATGTTCAGCGTTAGCAGGGAGAAGGGAAAAATTATCTGTATCACCAGTTCCCTGCCGGGAGAAGGTAAATCAACGGTGTCGGCTAACCTTTCCCTTACCCTGGCGCAGGCCGGCAAACGGGTGCTTCTAATCGACGCGGACCTGAGAAAATCGACTCTCCACAAGGTTCTTGGTGTTGAAAATACCCCGGGACTGGTTGACCTGGTACTTGAATCGGTGGAACCCGCCACGGTGATTCACGACGTCACCGACATCATGATGGGCAAAATCGGAATGGAGAGGGTTGCGCGGACTCCCGGCTGGGATAATCTGGATTTCATTCCCCCGGGCCAGGGCATTCCAGGCAATGTAACGGAGATCCTGGATTCCAGCAATATGAGATCTTTCCTGGCAAAATGCAGAGAAGAGTATGACTATATCATCATCGATACACCGCCGGTGCTTGCGGTTTCCGACATTCTCATCCTGACTCCCATGTCGGACGGAACACTGATCGTTTACAAAGTCGGCTCTGTGGCCAGGGGATCGCTTGCCAGGGCCAAGGCCCTTCTAGCTGGTGTAAAGACCAACATTCTGGGAGTGGTTCTAAACGGTCTTAAAGAGGAGGTAAGCGCCGACTTTGGGCAGGTCCATTACGAATATTATGGGCACAAGGAAGCACATGAAGAACATACCTTTATAAGGAAAGTGGTTCACGGTACGATCTTTGAGCTAAAGCACCTTATTAAGGAAGGGGTTCCATTAGAAGAGCAACCCTTCTATGCCAAAATGGCCGATAAAGCCATTACCAGGCTCAACCTTTTCCTGAGGCAAAAGGAGGAAAAAGAGAAACTAAAGAGCCCGTCGGAAGAAAAGATTGCGCCTTTTATCGTTACACCAGTCATCATCCTGATGATGCTTTCCGCTTTTCTCTACCATATTCGCTCAGTGGAAGGTCTGCTGGCCCAATACGGAGATTTTGACTTCCAGCTAACCGGAATTCTTTTGCTGGTTATCACGGCCTTTTATTTCGGTTTGAATTCCCTGTGGGGAAAAATATCTGTTACTAAACACTCGAAATCCTCAGGAAGCGGAAGACGAAAAAAGTCCAGTTCAAAGAATGGAAAAAAGAAGAAGAAGGAAGAAAAGAAAGAGGAAGAAAAGCCGTATACACCCCCGACACCACCAACCACGCCATCACCTCCACCGGCTGCCGTTGCCGTTAAAAAGGAGGTTGAAGTAGGAGCGTCCGTTTTACAGGAAAAACAGGAGGAGTCCCAATCAGAAAATGGGATCACTTTCAGCAGCCAGGAAAAATCAAAGATCGATTCCATCGATAAAAAAATTAATGGCGGGAGTCATACTCAAGAGAAAATCAATGGAGACAAACCCGACGAAAGAATCGAACCCGACAAGGATGATTGGGACTCTTTTTTGAACCCGAAAGCGTAGCACGGAGTGCTGGGCGCGGGGCGCGAGGAGCAAAGCGTAACTCGTAACAAGGAAACGGGGTGTCTATTCCGCGTATTTTAATAATAAAACCAATTCAATTTTACCCCGAAGGGGGTACATACCAAAGCCCAGCGGTTAAGGCATGTGTTTTTCATATGCCGCAAGCCTGGGTTAAAAAACAACAGAATTCCAACCCTGGGCTATGGTATTTTGCCCTTACAGGGCAGCTATTGATTTTTTTATTTATATGATTAATGAAGACAGTTGAATTACACTGAATAGTCACGAAACGGAACAAACAATGCTATTCTCCAAAAAAAAAATAATCACGGTAGCAAGCGGCAAGGGAGGCGTCGGCAAGAGCGTTATCGCCACCAATATTGCCGCCGGGCTGGCATTGCTGAACAAAAAAGTTATTATCGCCGACACCGATTTCGGAGGAGCGAATCTGCACGCGCTTCTGAATGTAATCCCGCAGGGAGAAGGGATCAAGAAGTTGGTTTCCGCTGATATCATTCCCGGAAAAAACGGATCTTTACAGGAGACTCCCATTCCCAACTTATCGCTTATTCATGGATGGGACTATCTTGGTGTGCACGGCTTGAACAAAGAACAGTTTGCAAAAATGAACACTTATATTGAAGGGTTGGAGGCTGATTATGTTCTGCTGGACCTTAGTCCTGGAATCGCCAATTACACCCTGGATCTCTTCAATCAAAGCGACATCGGCATTGTGGTTTTCACCCCGGAAATTACTTCCATCCTAAACGCATTGGTTTTTATCAAATTTACTCTTTTAAAAAAGATGATCAAGCACGCGGCCCACAACAAAGACGTGGTTGATTTGATTACTGCGGCGGTGTCGCCATCGGATCCCATGACCATCACCGAAATCCTGGATCTTACCAAGAGGATCGACCTAGATATATGGCGTTTTTTTAATGGCTATTTAAAAAAGTTCCATCCGGCTGTAATCATCAATCGTGTGGAAGAAAAAGATGACATGAAGGTGGAGACGGAATTCAATGAATACCTCGAGCGCAACTACTTCATCAAACCCCACATCCTCGGCTGGCTGAAGGAATCCAGTTTAATTAAAGACTCCGTGCATAAACGTGTTCCGGTTATTATCGGTGATCCGTCCAGCGATCCTGCCGGATGTATCAAGGTGATCTTGCACAAGCTCCTCCATTCGTTTTAAATTAGTATATATTTTCCTAGTCTCCTTCCACTTATGGCTACCCTGGCTGAAAAGCAAACTGACCTCAACCGACTGCTTATTATCGGCATGGGCTTTGTCTGCTTATTCCTTGGGTGGCTCATTTCCCAGACATCCGTATTCATCTCCATCGGTGTTGTATTAGGTGTAGCTGTTTTTTTGGTTATGCTGGTTAACACCCGAGTCGGCCTGTTCATCCTGATTTTTTCCATGCTTTTTTCACCGGAATTAACTGTTGCGGGCTCTGCCGTAATTCGTGTGGATGACATATTGCTGATCATGCTCCTGTTTGTATGGTTAGCGAAGGGAGCCATTTTGGAAAACGTAGGGCTCATCCATAAAACCCCTCTTAATATGTACATCGCGGCTTATGTTGGGATAACATTTTTTTCCACCATGGTTGCGGTTTTAGACGGTCAGGCAAAATTTTTGTCCGGTTTTTTGTTCGTCTTAAAGTATATGGAGTATTACATCATCTTCTTTATGGTGATCAACCAGATAAAAAATCTGGAGGACGAAACGCTTCCCAGGCACCTCATCATGGCTATCTTTCTTACCGCTTTCGCAGTCAGCCTATATGCCATGGCCCATTTCGGGGGCGGCGAACGAATCTCAGCGCCTTTCGAGGGAGAGCGAAAGGAGCCCAATACCCTTGGCGGTTATATGCTGATCATTGCTTCCCTGGCCTTCGGCCTGATTCAAAGCAATATTTCCGTAAAGCACAGGCGTTATCTTTTGGTTCTTCTGGGTATGGTATTTGTGACCATTCTGGCCACCCTTTCCCGCTCCACGTACGCAGCCCTGGTTCCTACGATCTTTATGTTTGTACTGCTCTCTAAATACAAGAATTGGCTAGTCCTACTTTTATGCTTATCCATGTTTGCTGTGCCATTCGTGATTCCGAAAGACGTAGCAAAGAGGGTTATGTACACATTCACCCAGGAACAGAAAAAGCATTACAGGCAGGTAAAAGTGGGAGGAGTTCGCCTGGACACTTCTACATCGGAACGTGTTGAGCAGTGGCAAAACGTGGGCAGGGACATTCAAAACCGTCCGCTTTTCGGATATGGAACTACCGGTTACAGCTTTGTAGACGGCCAATACATCAAGGTTTTAATCGACTCCGGCGTATTTGGTTTGGCGGCCTTCTTGGCCCTTATGTACCAGATTTTCAAACACTCTCTCAAAATTTATCGGGAAGCGGAGGATCCTTATATGAAAGGAACCGCCATGGGATTTCTCTGTGCATTTGTAGGCTTGCTCACCCATGCCCTATCCTCCAATACCTTCATTATCATTAGAATAATGATGCCATTTTGTTTGATCATGGGAGTCGTTTTTATGATTCCGGAGTTTGAAAAATTTCGGAAAGAAAAAAGCCTGGAAACAGCGTAGCTCCTTTTTTCCTGCCTTATTCGATGTTTAATGTTGGCAGTTCCTAGTTTGACGTTAATCTTTCATTCTTCTCAACTCTTCCTTCAATGAAAACAAATAGTTGCGAAAAAGAGAATTAAATGGTATTAATGAAGCATTTTCTTTCCGTTGTTTAAATTTATAGCCAAAAATATTAAAAAATTTTCAACCAAAAAAAAAGAACAAAAACTTTCTTAACCACAGATTTCACAGATGACACAGATTTATTTCATTGAAATTACTTAATCTGTGAAATCCGCGAAATCTGTGGTTCCATGTTTTTGAATTAAAAGGCTTTAAAAATTGTGAGAGACGAATTCTCAGAATCTATGTGTAAGTATATAAGGTTATGATCAAACAAGACTATAACAACGCAATCACTGTTCATCGCGACATTCACAGGGTAGGCACTGGGATCGGTTTGCCCCTGACACGCAGATTGGTGGAATTACACGGGGGCTCAGTTGACGTACATAGCAAACCCGGCGAGGGAAGCACTTTCTGGTTCACTTTGCCAAAAGAGAAAATTGCAGCCGGCGTTACCGGTGTCTCGGCAAAAAACACGGAGGCAGCCTTTCAAAACGGTAGCAAGGCCCGTATACTGGTGGCGGAAGAAAATGAGGTCAACCTCTCTTTGATCACGGATATGTTGAGTGTTCAAGGCCATGATGTAAAAATCGCGAAAAATGGAAAGGAGGCCGTTGATTTGGCTAAGTCTTTCAACCCCGAGCTGATTCTGATGGATATTAGAATGCCTGTCATGGATGGATTGGAGGCGACACAACACCTGCGTTCCATGTCGGACTTTGTTCATACACCCATCATCGCCCTCACCGCCAGCACAGGGTCCGAGGCGGAAGACCGGCAAGTTTTGGCGGGTTGTACGGAACATTTATCCAAACCGATCCAGTCAAAACAACTCTTTGCGGTTTTGCAAAAGCATTTGGGAGTAAAAACAGTGACGAGTAACAAGTTATAGCGGGTTTCCTTGTCATGGAATATTTAAAAAAAAACTACAACCAATCTACAATCAAAAATCTAAAATATTTTTCAATTTTAACCTTCAACTCTTCATGAAATGAATATCTTAATTGCGGAAGACGATTTAGGAAGCAGGCTGCTTCTTGAGAAAACGCTGACCAATCTCGGACACAGGGTTTCTGTTTGTATAGATGGGAAAGAGGCATGGGAGGCCATAGAAAAAACATACTACCCGGTTGTGGTAACGGATTGGATGATGCCGAATATGGACGGCCTGGCTTTATGCAAGAAGATCAGGTCCTTAGAAAGAAAAAAATACACCTATGTGATTTTCCTGACAGCCCGGGGAGGAAAAATAAATCTCCTGGAGGGCATGGACGCGGGAGCTGACGATTACCTCACCAAACCTTTCGATTCCTATCAATTAAGAATACGCCTTCGGGTGGCCGAGCGCATACTGGGCATGGCCAGTGAGATTCAGATGCTGGAAGGCCTTTTGCCAATCTGTTCCTATTGCAAAAAAATCCAAAATGACAAAAAGGATAGAGATAGTTGGTCCTCCGTGGAAAAATTTATTTCACAACGATCGGAAGCGGACTTCACCCACACCATATGCCCTGGTTGTTACAAGAACGTAGTAGAGCCTGAGTTACAGCGATTGAAAAAAGAAAAAAATGGCTAATATTCTCATTGTTGATGATGTTGAAGCAAACCGGTATTTGCTTAGAGAACATGTGATTGCCCTCGAACATGAACCGGTCCTTGCTGAAGACGGCCTCTCCGCCTTGGCCCAGATGGAGAAACATCCTCCCGACCTCGTTCTTCTTGACGTCCTGATGCCCAAAATGAATGGCTACGAAGTTTTGGATCGGATGAAAAACGATAATGAATTGTGTAATATCCCCGTGATCATGATCACGGCAGTGGATGAAATGGAAAGCGCCGCACAATGCTTAGAAAAGGGCGCCGAGGATTATTTTGTAAAACCTTTCAATTCCATACTGCTTTCAGCCAGAATTCATAACAGTCTGGAGAAAAAACTCCTGAACGAAAAAGTGGAAAGGTACAATGTCCACCTGGAAGACCAGGTTCTTCAAAAAACAAAGGAACTTTCCGAGGCATATGAAAGACTCAGTATTCTGGACCATGCGAAAAGTGATTTTTTAGGCCTCATATCCCACGAACTGCGTACCCCTTTGACGGGGCTGTTAGGGGCAACTGATATTTTAATGGACCAGGACCTGGATGAAGAAGACCTGAAAACAACCATGCAAATTTATAAGGATTCCAGGAAAAAAATGCTTGGGATTATCGAAGAAGCTCATCTCATTACTCATATCGATCTCTCCGGCGAAGGATTCCCGCTAAAAGGGAATCCCATAAAGAATATATTGGAATCTGCTGTTACAATCGTCACGGAATTCGCAA
Source organism: Nitrospinia bacterium (assembly GCA_029261755.1). Lineage (GTDB taxonomy): Bacteria > Nitrospinota > Nitrospinia > JACRGO01 > JACRGO01 > JACRGO01. The sequence goes on along the minus strand of JAJDAS010000245.1, from coordinate 1,669 downwards.
ACTCCAGGCATGTTCGGATTGGAGAAGTACCCCATTGCAATGCATCGGTCCTTTGTGAAAAAGACCTCTTGCTGAAAGCCATTATCGCACTTCTCAATACCGCTGTTAAGTTTTCCCAAAAAGGCGCCATGGTGGAATTATCTTGCGATTCCAATGAAAACGAGGTTTTCATGGACATCCGTGCAACCGGTTTAACTATACCGGCAAAGGATACCCATAATTTTTTTAAAATCTTTTCTGTAGCCACACCCATTACCCCGGGGGGCGACCTGGGATTAGGGCCTCCCCTGGCTGAACGAATTATTAAACTATTCCACGGGGACACATCTGCGGAAAACCTTGATCCGCCAGGGGTACTCTTTAAAGTCCGGCTGAAAAGGATTTGTTCATAGCAATGGAAAATCAAGCCAAAATTTTAATAGTTGATGATATTGAGATAAATCGCCAGCTTCTCGTGGACCATATAACGGCGTTTGGACATAAATCCATGGAGGCGGATAACGGCCGCTCTGCATTGGAACAAATGAAAAAAGAAGCTCCGGATCTTGTTCTGCTGGATATTCTCATGCCGGAAATGGACGGATATGAAGCACTGGATCGTTTAAAAAGTGACGAGAATTTACGGCACATTCCGGTCATAGTGATCACGGGAGTGGACGAGTTAGAAAGCGCCGCTAAATGCATTGCCAAGGGGGCAGCAGATTATCTGGTCAAACCATTCAACTCCGTATTACTCCAGGCAAGAATCAACGGGTGTCTGGAGAAAAAACGTCTGGATGACCAGGAAAAGATTTATCAGAAACAGATTGAAAACCATAACCTGCGCCTGGAAGACACTGTACGCCAAAAAACCATGGAACTCTCCCAGGCACATGAAAGGCTAAAAATCCTGGACAAGGCAAAAGACGATTTCCTGAGCCTCATCTCCCACGAGCTTCGAACTCCCCTAACCGGGTTGTTTGGAGCAGTGGATATCTTATTTGATGATGAACTGACTAAAGACGATATCAAAGTATCCAAAGACATTTTTTTGAAATCCAAGGACAGGATGCTCAGAATTATAGACGAAGCCCTTCTCCTGAAAGAGATAGAAATAACCAACAAAGACTTTTACATCCAGCCAGTTTCGGCAAAATCCATTTTGAGAGATGCCGTTAAAATGGCATCCCAATTCGCCGGGTTTAGGGAGGTTAGTTTTGGGGAAATTCCGGAGAGTGATGTTCAGATTCTTTGCCAACACGATCTCCTCACTAAGGCTTTGAATGCTTTGCTCACCACCGCCGTGAAATTCTCCCAAAAAGGAAGCCGGATTGCCTTTTCTTCCGAACTTTTAAATTCGGAATTTTCTTTCCGGATATCCACCACCGGTTTGCCAATTCCCGAAAATTTACTCCCAAAATTTTTTGATCTTTTTTCCATTACGGAGGCTATCACACCTGGAGGTGACTTAGGGCTTGCCCCCCCCTTGGCGGAACGGATCATAACGCTATTCGGTGGTTCTGTGGCGGTTGAAAATCTGGACCTCCCTGGTGTATGTTTCACAGTCAAGCTAAAACCAGAGGGTAAGTAAGTGAGGAAAGATATTTTTTACCTCCCCCAGCCCCCTCCTTGCGGAGGGAAAGTAAATTAATTAATAAAAATGCGGGCCCAGGTAGTGATTTTGTGCCGT
>JAJDAS010000244.1 GCA_029261755.1 Nitrospinia bacterium | reverse complement strand
GATTGTAGCGGCAAAGAGAATGAGTCCGCTTAAGGACTCTTTGGTAATAAAGCGGTTGAAGGTATCCATTTTGATATTTCCCATTTTAGGCGGTTAAAGTTATTAAATCTTTTTATATGGCTGGCTCCATAGTCCCGAAGGGCTGTGGAGCCATGATGCAAGTTGGGTTCAAAGCTTTTTTGTAACCGTTCACGGGGTAATGGAGTAATGGGGCCGGGATTTTCGTTTTAAAATGCAATCGAGTCATTTGCCTTGGCATCCCACATGTTAAATCGGACGTTCGTTGGGCTTGGGTTTTCCAATACTCCGGTACTCCACCACTCCATTACTCCATCTATGAATGGGATAGCAGCTTTCTTGTACTCGCTATTGATGCTCCGTGAACGGTTACGCTTTTTTTAACTATACGCTCATCACTGCGGGCTATTGTACTGCTTCATCCATGCGGGAACTTCGTCCCCTGCTGCCTTTTCTTCGGCTTCTACGAAAATTTCGGAAGAAACACAAAGCTTGCCCTTTTCCGGCATATTATGCTTGGTATGGTCTCTGTGGGTAAAATCCTTCATGCTCTCTTTGGAAAAGGAATAATTATCATAATACCGGCTTGTGGCCGCGTTAATATTTCCCGTCCATTTCCAAAGCAAATTTAAGTCAACAGATTCTTTCTTGTCCCCACTAACGATAACGGCCTTGGTGTTATCGTCGGTATAGCATTCCCACTGAATTTGATTTTCCATGGTGGAAAAGCGGAGACTTCCGTAAGCTCCCTCGAAGGGCGCCATGCGATACAGCACTTGTAACCCTCCCTTCCCTTCCGGTTTGAACTCAACGGATTTCTCTTCAGGGGAAGCAGACGGTTCCTTCGCCCAAACTCCAGGCGCATTGACATTTAAAACAAAGGCTAATAACAGAACAGAAATTATCTTTTTCATAACATTCTCCTTTTTTGTGGCTCGGTTTAAATAGTTCAAGCCAAAATGGTTAATGGTTACAATTTAGGGTCGTCAAAAAAAACTAATTTTCAGACATGGCATTAGCATAGCTTTTTTGCCGCGAATGGCCGCGAATTAAACTCTAACAAAAGATATTAGAAACTTTAAAGGCTTAAACCCAGCTAGCCCACGAAATACACTAAACACACGAAAAAAGAAATAAACCTAAGGCAAAAAACTTTACTCGCGCAGAGGCGCAGGGTTGCAGAGAAAGCCAAAAGAATAATTTTGGTAAAAAGCGACCAAGATCCGCCTACAGAAGAGAATAGTGAAGGCTTGGATTCTATTTTTTGGTTTTATTCTTTTCCCTGCGCCTCTGTGTCCCTGCGCGAGGTTAAAGGTTTTGTTCTTCTTTTAATCTTTTCTTTGTGCCCTTTGCGAAGCTCTGCGGTGAAATGGGTTTTGTCGTTATTTTTAAAGGTTGTTTAAAATTGTGAGAGACGAATTCTCAGAATTATCGTGTAAGTATCTTCTCTTACACCACAAACATCCGCACCCTATGCACTAAATCCTCCTTTTTGAAGGGCTTCGTAACAAAATCATTAGCTTCTAACTGAAAAGCTTTGGTAAGGAAGCGTGACGTAGAAGGTACTCCCTTCTTTTTCAACCGATTCCACCCGAAGATCTCCCCCGTGGACCTTCATGATGTCATGAGAAAAAGGGAGGCCCAATCCGGTCCCTTTTTCTCCCGATGTTCCAAGGCTCGTGGTCCTCACCTCATGTCTGAATAGGTTTGGCAATACCTTTTCCGGTATGCCCACGCCCGTGTCCCGGATCGCAATGGTTGCTTCCCTGTCCGTGGGAATAAAAATGGTAACCATGTCCCCCTTATTACAGAACTTGATTGCGTTGGAAACCAGGTTTTGCGCCACTTCGGCAATGAGGTCCATATCGGCGAAGAGTCTGGTCCCTTTGGGGATTTGATTAATTACTTCCACCCCTTTTTCCCGGGCTATATATTCCAGTTGCATTTTAGCGGAGGCGGCCACAGTATACCCATCTATAAATCGTAGCTGAGGGGTGATTTCCCCGGTTTGGAGCCTGCTGATGTTCAATAAACCGTCAATCATCTTTAAAAGTCCTTGCCCGTTCTCTATGATCCGATTTGCCATTTTCCCGTGTTTTTCGGAAAGCTTGTCTTTCTGATCGGAAATCATGATGCCCAAATAACCCAAAAGGGAGTTAAAGGGGGACCTAAGATCATGGGCCACAAGGGAAACAAACTGGTCTTTCATCTTGGTGGCTTTCTCGGCTTGCTCCTTAGCCCGCTTCAGCTCCTCTTCCACCAGTTTTAAGTCGGTAATATCAAAAATGGCGCCGTCAAGCCAACGGGTCTCCCCTTTTTTATTAAAAATCCCTTGCCCCTTTTCATATACCCAGCGAATTGCCCCGTTGGAATGAACAATCCTGTATTCAAGAACGAAGGGACTCTTTTTGCCGACCCCTTCCTTCGTCAGCTTGTCCACCATGTCACGGTCATCCGGGTGGATAATATCCACATAGGAACGGGCGTTATTTCGCAGGAAATCGGAACCGGGAAAGCCCGAAATTTCACCAATCGTGTCACTAACGTATTTCATGGACCAGTCAGGGGCGTTGGAGCGCCTGTAAATGGCTCCGGGAATATTAGAGACCAGCGACCTGAATCGCCTTTCGCTTTCCGTCAGTTTCTCCTGGGTTGGCCACACGATAAACCTCCACCCCAGGAAAACGGCCACCACCACAATCAACATGGCGACGACCTGTACCACCTTCAAATTTTCAATCTTTGATTCAGCCCTTTGCGTGTACATTCCGGCCACCCGGTCAATTTGTTCAATGAAAGGAATGTGGCGTTTTTGGAGATAAGTAAAGGCTTCGGTCATTTCCATTGAAGTCCGAACGAGGATTTCCACATTTTCCCGGAAGGGAGCCCACAGGGACTCGACTCTCTCCAGCCTGGACAAGAGTTCCCTGTCCGTAATGGCTGCAAGTCCCAGGCTTTCGTCGCCTTTTAGCAGGTCATGGTGATTTTTTGAAAAGAGGGAAACAGTTTCCATTACCGTCTCTCCCGGAACTATTCCGTGTACGGCCAACAAAACCTCCTTGGCTATTTTCTGGGTAAGCATTCTTTGTTTGCCCGCCAGGTTCACTGTGCGTGAAGGGAGTCCGGCCTCCACCATCATTTGGACGGCATGATCAATCTCCTCCAGAAGCCGAACATTGTTTTCTGCAATAAAGGGCAGGGAGATATTCCTGATTTCCGAATCGGCATTCACGATTTCGATGTTCCTGCGGAATTCTTCCCAATGGCTCTTAATTTCCTGGAGCCGAATGATAATATCGGCGTTCCTGGTGGGAGGAAGCCCCAGCTCTTTGTCGCCGGAGATTAGTCCTTGGAAGGTTCTATTAAATTGGCCTACCGTATCCTCCAGTGTTTTCCTGGAGCCCATACCTTCGTTAAGAGAAAAGGCCTCTTCCGTCATCTTCAGCGCAAGCATGCTTAGCTTGCTGGTGAGGTTAATAACCAACCCGTCCGTCTTCCTGTCTGATATGCCCTTGAACACCATGAGTCCGCTCAGCACGGTGACGGCTACAAATAAAACGAACAAGGCGATAAATTTGCTATAGAGCGTTTTCATATTCAACTAAAACCTAACAAAAGATATTTCAAATTTCAGATTGGGTGATTTCAGATTTGAGGTATATTTTTTTAAATTTAAACAAAAAACCTACCACCAATCTGAAATCTAAAATCTGAAATCTGAAATTTACCTATTGTGAGAAATGAATTCTCAGAAATGCTACGTAAAGGCCTATAGTTCCATCAGGCTTGGTTTTGCACTTCCACGTGTTCAGCAAATCCGACGCCTGCTTCAGTGTAGATATTGAATACAGCGGTTGCCCCTGATTGGCGTAATGGTTCCTCCTCATCCGGGTACCTTGCCGTTGCGGCAATACGTCCGGGGAAAGATATCTCCCGCAATTGCTCCAAGGCGTCCAGGTTGGCTTGCAGATTCGGCAGCGTCAGCATGACGAGTTCAATGCTGTGGACTTGCTCTATTTTGTCCCAGAAGTCCGCATCACTTGGATCTCCGTGTAAAACTTTGCGCCCCATCGCTTGGTGTCCTTTGATCAACTCGTCATCAGAATCGATACCGACCACAGTTTCACCATGGAGTCCGCGCATCTTGTCGTAAGCGCCTCTGCCTACCCTGCCCATGCCAAAGACGGCAATGGAGGCGCCGAGCGTATCCAACACCCTGTCATCGGGAAGCCTCTCACTGCGCTGAAACCTCATCCAAAGCCCCCTAAACCGGCTATAAATTCTGTTATCGATGTTGTTCAGAGGAGCGGCAATAACAAAAGAAAGGGAGAGCGCAATGGCAATAACAACCAACCATTCACCATCCATCCAGCCATTCGTTACGCCAATCGCGGCGACGATCAGGCCGAATTCACTGTAGTTGGTCAGGTTCAGAGTTGCTAACAGGGAAGTCCGTGCCCGCAGTTTAAAACGGGTCATCAGCATAAAAAAGAACGCGGATTTGACGAAGATAAAGGGTACGAGTAGCAACCCGATGATTAACGCCTCCCACGAGAGCCGGCCTGACATACCGATGGAGAGGAAGAAGCCCACCAGGAACAGGTCCTTGAAACCCAGCATTGATTTGGCCATTTCCTTTGATTTGGGGTGAGTTGAGATCAACACCCCCATGATGAGAGCGCCCAGATCATCCTTCACTCCGCCCAGTTCAAAGAGTTCGGCTCCGCCCAGGGCCAGAACCAGGCCGTATAGAATCAACAGTTCGCCATGACCTGTTTTTTGCAGCAGATGGTGAAATATCGGTCGTAGCGGGATGAGCAGAAACAGCAGTAGCGCCCAGGGTGAAGGAAGTTTCCCCGTGGATGCCGCCAGAAAAATAACCGCAGCCAGGTCCTGCATGACCAGGATGCCGATAGCGATCCGTCCATGGAGGGACTTCATCTCCCCTTTCTCCTCCAGCGCCTTAACGACGAAGACGGTGCTGGAGAAGCTCAATGCAAAGGCAAGCATCAGCGAAATCTTGAGATCCAAGCCGGAGAAGAGTGGGGCGCCCATCAAGGCCAGACCAAAGATAGCCGCTCCGAACATGGCAATGATGATTGAGACATGCAACGTAGTCACCGACCACACCTGTGGCCTAATCAACACCTTCAGGTTCAGCTTCAGGCCAACGGTGAACAGCAGCAGGGTGATGCCCAGATCAGCAAGCTTCTGCAACGTCTCTCCGCTCGCAACACCCAGATAATTGAGTACGAAACCGGTTGCCAGGAAACCAACCAATGGCGGCAGGGCAATCAGCCTTGACAGGAAGCCAAGGAAAAAAGCCAAGGAGATCCAGGTAACATCACTCAGCGCTATAGCGACCCATTCAAAATCCATAGATTTCTTGCCTAACCCTATTCATGGTTTAAATTCGTGTAACTACCCAGGTTCAACGTTCAAGGGTTCACAGTTTAAGGTTAAAAGCCTTAAAAATTTAGTAAGCGTTCACGGTTCCAGGTTCAGGGTTTTAGGGTTTAGAAAAACCTGTCGGTTCAAGTCGTTCCATATGTGTTGGATCAAGTCTCTGACTTGATCCTTAACTGTAAACAAGCCAACTCCGGTGGCTTACCTTATTGGAAAAGCCCCGCCCGTTGTTCATGATTGGAGGGAGCGAATACGTCAGGACGAGGTAGTGGGGTGTTCTTTTGCCTCATCGTATTTGGAGGGGCAGGAGGTCAAAAGAGTGGTAGCCTGGAAAACTCCGTCTGCCGTGATGTGGCCTTCCACGATTACGTCAATTCCTTCTTTAAATAGATCCGGGACAACGCCCTTGTAATGGACAGCGAGGGATTTTTCAGATTCATCCGTTATTTGAAAGTCGGCCAGCAGCTTTATCTTGTCACGCTTAATACTCCCTTCCACCACATTCCCTTTTACGCGGATTCCGGTTCCATGAATGGAAGACCCACGCTCCAGCAACTCCGAAATGGAAAGAAAATAGGTGGAAGTCTTGCTCACCCCGGTAAAAACCAGGTAAATAATGGTGAGGACAATGACTCCCGATCCCACTGCAAATTTCATTTTTTTCTTATTCATATGGTCTTTACTCCTGTTTAAAAACTGGTAACCGTTCACGGTTACAAATAAACGTACAACACCGAACGGGTTGGCGAAATATGTATGCACCAGCCCCTTTTCGTCGGTTGTCCCTTTTGCCATGCGAACTCCGTATCGGAAGACTTCAATCGCTTTTTCCTTTTCGTGTGTTTGCCTTCGGATAGAGAATCAACGGAGGAGAAATAAGGCAATGCCTCCCAGCCATTTTAGGTTAGGTGATTAAGTTGAAACAAATTTGAATGGGGTGTCGTTTTTTTTCGTCCTTTGTCAGATCGTGGTGAGAATATAGCCGGTCAGACAGGATTTGCCAAACAAACCTTTAGACATTTGTTTTGATATAAACATTACCGGGCTATCTACTTAACTCAACCAGGTACAACATGTAGTGCTTCCAGCTTAATAGCTCCCATGTAGATTTCATTAAGTTTTTATTACATTTTTGCATTCTCAATAGGGTTTCCTTGAAAA
>JAJDAS010000243.1 GCA_029261755.1 Nitrospinia bacterium | reverse complement strand
TATGGATAGCTTGAATAAGGCATTCAGATATACTTGATTTACTTCAGCCTTCAGCCATCGACCTTTTCAGCTAAGTAGTTGCACTTTTTCAAAGTACTAACCATCAGTTAGGATCAAAACCATGGACAAAAAAGAAATCTTGATAGACATTATCAAAAGCCACGGAGATTGTTACTGGCTAAGAGATTTATACAACAACATCGATGTTTGCAGCACATGTCCACTGAATCAAATGAAAAGTAAGGAAGGGGGCAGCTATTATTCTTGCTATCAGGCGTTATGCGGAGAAGCGAAACTTTCCGAGCATGAAGTGCACGCGAACTATATGAAAGCAGCTAAAGTAGCTTTAAGGGGCTTGGTGGCCCAGGAAAAGGTTGCCACAAGTCCCACCTGATCAGCTCCCGCCTTTTATAGCCAAATTGAGTTCCAGCAATCTTTCCTGGACTTTTCCCCGAGTGAGTAGATAGGATGAGTTGTTTTCGGAATATTTAAGGAAGTTTCTATATGCAGTTTCCGCAAGTTTCTTGTTTCCCAAGGCATCGTGAGAACACCCGATGTTGAGTTGTACCTCCGGCATGGTGGGGTCAAGCCTTTCAGCCTCGCTTAATATTATCAAAGCCGCCTCATGTTCTCCTTTCTGTTGGGCCACAATGGCACGCTGTCCCCACAACTGCGGTTGTGTCCCATTAATGGCAAGCCCCCAGTCCAGATAGTTGCCGGCAGTGTCAAGGTCGCCCAAGCCTAAATATGCCGTTCCTATATAATAATACAGCTCCCACCTGTTTCCATATTCATTAATGAGGGGTTTCAAGGTCTCTACAGCTTTCGCATAGGAACCGGCACTCAAAAGGTTTTTGATGCGGTTGAGTTGATCTTCTAAGGTCAACGGGGCCTCCTCTGCTATTTCTTCCTTCCCTTGCTCATTAGACTGTTTTTCCTTGGAAACTTTCTGAGTTCCCACCGGTTTTGTCGATGAAGCGGTGACAGGTTGTTTGGCTTGGGCAATGGGTTCCTCTTCATCTGGCCTCGGCGTCTTCGTTATGTTGTTTACTGTACCCCTCATTTTAGCCAAGACTTTCTCCTGGAAATTCCCTTTCAACAGATTTCTAGCGATGATCTGAGCAATTTGGTCACGCGTTGTCCATAGGATCTCATGCGGAGGAGCTGAAACCAGGTAAAATGAATCTTTGCCTAAATATTTACCTTTGACGATGAAGGTAGAAAAGCCTTTCCCTATCTTTTGAAGCAGGGCTGTTGCGTTCTTAAAGTCATAAAACACATTGATAATCAGGACAATCTGTTTCCCGGGAATTAAAAGAAAACCGTCCTCCCAAAGTTCCAACGCGGCTTCCAACCTGTTTTCTTCCATTGCAATCCAACCTTCCTTGATCCATTGGTCTTCTTTGGAAGTTGGGATTTCCTCTTTATACTCTGCTTGGGGTTTTTCATCTACAGAGATAGCGGGCTTATTTTCCAATTCAGTAGCTTGAACAGGGGCAGGCGCCTCGGATTTGTCTCCATCCGTGGTGTCAAGGACTGTTTCATCTTCAATTTTCGTTGGTTTGGCTACTTCTTTAGGGGCTTGAGTCTCGGTGGGATTAGCGGGAGCAACAGTTTCTGTACTGGGCCGAGCAAACAGTTCCGCTTCGTTTTGGGAGGCAAATTTTAATCTATTTTCTTCTTTCAGTTTGGACTGGTATATGTCCAAGCCGATAAAAGCCACGATGCCCAATACGGCCATACCAATTGAAAACCGGATGAGGAACTTGTATGGGCCAAATTTGCTTTCTTCAAGAGTATTTTCTTCTATCTGATCCGACTCAAGTGGAGGGGAAGCCGGTTTAGCAGCTTCATCATGTTCATCCTGATTTTGCAGTTCTCTTAAGGTTTCCTCGACGATACTCATATTTCAAGCTTTTTTTTCATCCTAATATCTCACGCACCGCTCTTAAAATAAGTCGGGCGCCTATTTTCTTTTTGCGGGCTATGAAGGCGGCCAATAGGGCGCGGCCACATATTTGATTGATCCTTCTCGGCACTCCACGGCTATACAAGTGGGCCAGGCAAATAGCATGTTCGCAAAAACGGGGAGTTTCGATCCTCATGTCATTGGCGGTAGCCAGGATCATTCTATGGTTGATATAGTCCCTGGTTTCCAAAAACCTAAGCGGCCTGAGGATGAAGCTCACACGGGTATCTCGCAGCAACCCGCCCAGATTACTTTTTGCTATGCGATTCGCCAGTTCCGGTTGACCCACCATAATAAATGATAGTGGTTTTTGATTTTGTGTTTCAAAATTAGACAAATGATTCAGGGCTCTCAGTACCTTCGGTTCCAGGCACTGGGCTTCATCGATCAAAACTGCAACCTTTTTCCCCTCTTTCGCCAAACCGGTAAGAGCTTGGGCAATCTTATTCATACATTTGCTATAGGTATTGCCCGCCAAATGAAGTCCGGTAAGGTCATAATAGATGCTTTTCAAGAGGTCCGGCAAATTCATGAAGGAGTTAAAAATATAAACTGTTTTAACATGCTTACCGGCGGATCTAAGCAAATGGCGACATAAGAGAGTCTTTCCAAGGCCAACCTCCCCTGTCAGTATAGTAAATCCCTCCGTGGAAAGACCATACTGGAGATGTTTACTCGCAGCTATATACTGCTGGTTCGGAAAGAAAAACCTGGTATCCGGAGTCAGGTTGAAAGGCTGGCCGGAAAAACCGAACCTTAAATAAAGTGGTTTTAGGGATTTTAGTGATCTCATAGGCTCATACGCAGCATTTTTGAGAATTCGTCTCTCACAATTATTTTTGAAACTGGAAACTGGAAACTGAATATAAGACCATCAAACTCACTATTGAAAAAAAAACAAGTTTCCAGTTTCAAATTTCAAATATCTTCATCTAGCTTTTAATAATTCTCGGGGTTAAGAAAATCACAAGTTCTTTCTTACTTTTCGTCGTATAAACCCCCTGGAAGGCTTTACCCAGAAAGGGAATATCAGCCAGGAGTGGTATCTTTCGAACTCTTTCCGTTTCCTCGTCCTGAATAAGCCCTCCCACTGTTACCATTTCACCATCCCTCAACCGTATGGTAGTTGAAGACTGTTTTACATCCATGATGGGCGCCGTGGACTTGAAACTAGATTCGGCTACTCCAACAAGTCGGCTGATTATGGGGGTAATGTCTAGCATTACATAGCCGTCATCGGAAATTTGCGGTGTAATGGATAGAACCAGTCCTATGGTGATGTAGCGGACCTCCTCCGTCACGGTGGGGGCCGACCCGCCCACGCCTGGCGTGGTGGTTGCCTCGAAGAAAGGCCTGTCTGTCCCAACCTTGATCATGGCCGGTTGGTTGTTCATAGCACGTACTTTAGGTTGTGACAGGACTTTGATTTCACCCTGCTCCTGCAAAGCGTCCATCAGTACTCTGTAATTGCTGCGCAAATGGCCGAACTCTAAAGTGGTGGAAGGGGCCAATCCGGTAGAGGCCCCCAAAGGAGACGCGAGTATCGTGCTCGCGACAACTTTTACTCCATCCAGGCTGTTCATGATTTCTTCCCAATTTATTCCGAGGCTAAAGTCGTCATTCAGAGTCACCTCCAGTATTTTTACCTCTATTTCAACCTGTCTGAGGATACTTGAGGTGATCTCATTGACAAAATGCTCCATCCGGGCCACATTTTTATGGAGATCGTTGACTTGTATGGTTCCGGACATTCGGCTGACTATGAGATTTCCATCCTCTGAAATCATTGAATCCAGTTGCTCTTCAATTTCTTCCCAGAACTTGATTTCATCCGACTGCGTGATTGTTACCTCACCCGCTTGCCCGCCTTCTCCTCCTGCGGAGCTGGCAATAGTAGCTTGGCTACTGCCTTTTCCTTCCCGAATAAGTCTCAAGTAATCTATGGTAAAAGTCTTGGTCTCTAATTTGTAGACCCGGATAAGCCCTTCCTCTTTCTGCCAGTAATACCCATATGCATCCAAGATGGCCTCCATGGACCTTTCCAAGCTGAGGCCTTTGAAGTTGACCCTCACTTCTCCGGTTACATCGGGACTGACTACCATATTCAATTTATTGATACGGGCGAAAAGCTCCAGGGCTTTGGGAATGGGCATATCTTTTGCCCGAAAACTGTAAAGTTTTTCTTTCTTTTTTTGGCTGTTTTTTTCTGAAACGTGAAACATCCTTTTCTCCAACCCCAACTCTAAAGGTTGCTTCTCTTTCCCGGTTTCAGCTTTCTCCGTATTGATTTTTTCGGTTGTTACAGTGTTCTTTTCCATTTTGGTTGATTTAGTTGTTGGCGAGACGCACCCTGCCAAAAAAATGATTCCGGCGAGAATTGCCACCATCTTCTTTAATGCATTCCAAGCAACATGGTTATTCTTTAAATTTTTCACAAGTTCTCTCCTAAATAAAATCTATTCAAAGATATTTTAAATTTGAAATTTGAAACTGGAAACTCGAAACTTGTTTTTTCAATAGTGAGCTTGATAGAACTATATCCAGTTTCCAGTTTCCAGTTTCCAGTATCAAAAATAATTGTGAGAGATGAATTCTCAGAATTATCATGTAACTAGAATTTCAGTTTTATCATGCCGTCCGGCCCTTGAAGTTCAACCGAATTAGGGTTGATTTTAAGGACCTTGTACCCTTCATAGTTGTCCCCTTCATTAACAATGGCATCGTTTATGACGGCATAATGGTCATCCGATTCCAGCATCACCGCAACCAGCCTGTTTCTTTTCTCGAAGGGGACGCGAGTTTTCTCAACTACAACCGGTTTTTTCGCATCCTCAACCATTTCTTCTATGTACTCTTCTAAGACATCCAGTTCTTCCTCTTCTTCCTTTTCCTCAACGGGCTCTATCTCTTCTCGAGGCTTCCGGGTCACAAAGGGGTCTCTTTCGATTTCAAGGACCCATCCTATATTTTTTAAATCGGCCTTTGAGGTATAGACTGCTGTTTCGGTTTCAACCAACTTTGGGACATTTTTTTTTTCTTTTAGCTCAACGGGAATTAACGGCATGAACATTTCATAAATTGGCCAAAGAATATTTTTTGAAACGATCCCCAAAGCCGCCACGGCTAAAAAGACCACGAAGCCCGTATTTTTTAAAAGTTTCATATTGAACCTTTACCCAATTTCAACTATCAATAGTTACTTAGCAAAAACCACACCACAGAGTTCCTTTTCGGATAAAAAAGAAACTCTGTTCTCTGCGTTTGTAACTAGTTGAATTATAAGGGGTTTTTGTAGGGTTGCCGCTGACAGGAGGAAGGAGGGGGTAAAAAGGAGCAACGTCATGGATTTGACGAAAGGCGGAAATGAGGAGAAACCAGGAAAGGGATATTAAAGGAATGTTGGAATAGTGGAAAGATGGAAAAGAACAAAACCGGAAGGATGGAATGGTGGAAAAAACCAAGTTCTTGATGTTCCAGTATTCCAGTATTCCGTATCCGTTCACAGGCCCGGAGGGCCGAAAGCGTATAGCCGGGGGCATCGCCCCCGGAATTAGAGACAGAGACCAATTAGCCCTGAAAGGGCGAAAGAAAAACATTCTTTTTAACCCTCAAAAGCCAAAGGAAATTTCTTCTGCCGCCCACTTTGGGGCTAAAATTTTATTGTCTCCAATTCCGGGGGCTGACACCCATAAGCGCTAAGTTGTTTTGTTGACATTTAACTTGTTAAATCCTATACTTCCAACAAAAAATATATTTTTGGAGGTGTAGAATTATGGAAGAAGATTGGCCTGTATTACTGTCTTTTTTTCCGGACAGTTGGGAAGAG
>JAJDAS010000242.1 GCA_029261755.1 Nitrospinia bacterium | reverse complement strand
CCACTGCCGCCCATGACCAGGATGGTGGAGATCCCTATGTTCCCGTAAATCTCCTGAATTCTATCCAGGAATGGAGTGATGGGTTCGTTTTCTTTGCTCACCAGGGCCATCATGCGGGCGTCGCGGATCATGAAATTGGTGGCCGAGGTGTCTTCATCCAGAAGCAACAGGTCAGTACCCATCTCCATAGCTTCCACAATGTTGGCGGCCTGACTGGTACTTCCGCTGGCGTTGTCTGTGGAAAAATCATTGGTGCTTCGTCCGTATGGAAGGTTATTAATAAAGGCGCTGATATCCAACTGCTCCACGCGCCTTCCATCCTCGGATCTTATTTTCACGGCGTCCCCGGATGTGACCACGTATTCCCGGCCATCGCCAGGGATATGAGGATAGACGCCGCGCTCCAGGGCCTTTAGGAGGGTGGACTTTCCATGGTAACCGCCACCTACGATGAGGGTCACCCCTTTGGGGATTCCCATACCGGTTTTGGATTGGAGATCCTTCCCGTCTTTCCGGATGGGGTTGCATAGGTCCACGGTTACCTTTAGGGATTCGGGCGACTGGAAGGGTATCGCCTCTTTCCCGGAGAGTGGCCTGTCGCTTACCCCGCTTTCTCTCGGCAGGGAAGAGCCGTCCGCCACAAAGGCCACCAGGTTTCTTGCCTCCAGTTGATTCCGAATATGCTCCTGGTTTTCGATACATTCCACAAATTGAGTCAAGCTCTCTTGAGGCTGGTTTGCCCATGGCATGCTTTCCTCAACAATCCTTGGGAGATGGGTACAAAGAAGTTCCACAGCGCAACGGCCCAATATCCTGCGGCCATCGGCGGGAAGTCCCACATAGAGTCTGGCTTCAACGAAATCCTCGGTCATCAATACGGATGTCCGTTCGATGACCTGCTGTCCACCATGGTCTATTTCGATCAGACCGCTCTTTCCACTCCCTTGCCTTTTCAATGAAAGGCTTTTTATGGAAGATAAAATTCTTCGGGTTAAAAAATCCTGGAGGGCGATCCTGCGTGTCTTATGGGAAAAAAGGTGGGAAGGGAAGGCGGCCATGGATTGCGGCATTCTCGCCCTGATCTTGGTTGGCTCGGCAAAGGGGTCTCCCTGTACGTAGTCTACAAACAAGGTAAAAAGCCCGGGGATGTTATATTCTCCCTTGATGGCCTTATAAGCTTTGTACCCTCTTCCGTCAATCCGTCTTAGCTGTTGGTCAAGGTCTTCCAGTTTTTTCGAGGCGGTGTTATTCATTGGTCTCTCTTTCAGGGTTGATTTTTTTATGCGCTTAAGGAAAGATATAGGATATGAAGTTTAAATTCAAGTAACCGTTCACGGTTCAAGGTTCCCGGTTCCGGGTTGTCGGGAAGCAAGGCTAACGTTTAGTTTTAGCACGTTAGATCTCGCATGAGGTTGGCGTGGATCCCTCCCAAAAATGAGCATCCGGGAAAACCGGAAGGGGGTCGCCGGGAAATACAGTTGAAATTTGAGGCGGTTCAGGCTTTATCGACCCTGAACCTTGAACCCGAAACCGTGAACGCTTACCATTTCAAGGATATTTTTTTTGGGGACTGATTATGAAAAAAGTTACCGTTGCCGTATTTGCCATTCTTTTTTGCACCGTATCCGTTTGTAACGCAGGTTTTTTTGAAAATTTATTAAAAGGGGTGGAATCCAAAACCAAGGCTGCGGGAGGTATCTCCACCAGCAAGATTATTTCCGGCCTGAAGGAGGCCCTTTCCATTGGAACGGGGAACGCAGTGAGCCTCACCTCTAAAGCCGACGGCTACTTTACCAACGAGGCCATCAAAATTCTTATGCCGGATAAAATCCGGAATGTGGCAAGCGCTCTCAAAAAAATAGGGTTCGAGAAACAGGTGGATGATTTCATTCTGAGTATGAACCGAGCGGCTGAAAAAGCAGCCCCCCAGGCCAAATCTATTTTTATCAATGCAGTGAAGGAGATGTCTTTTGAAGACGCGAAGAAAATTCTAGATGGCGGCAATACCGCCGCCACCGAATATTTGAAATCCAAAACCTTCAAAAAAATAGCCGAGGCGTTCAAACCAAAAGTTTCCTCCGCCATGGATCAGGTTGGCGTCACCCGCTCCTATAAAGCCATGATGGGAAAATTCAACTCTTTACCCTTTGCGAAGGCGGAATCCATGGACCTGGACAACTATGTAAGCAAAAAAGCCACGGACGGGTTATTCCTTATGGTGGGTGAAGAGGAAAAGAAAATCAGGACCAATCCAACAGCCAGGGTAACCGGACTTTTGAAAGAGGTCTTTGGGAGGAAGTAGTTTTTTGGTAACCGTTTACAGGCCCGGAGGGCCGAAAGCGTATAGCCGGGGGCAAGGCCCCATAAGCGCTAAGTTGTTTTGAACCATGGTGGTTTTAATTGGAAGTTTTAAATTTGTCCCCCAAAACCCTGAAATTTGACTGGATTTCTTAATGAAAAGTGAAAAGTGCTCAAAAATCTGCATTTTTTTAACTTACAATCTCCAATTTCCAATTAACTTAGCGCTTATGGGGCAAGGCCCCCGGAATTCGGAAAAAAAACAAATTAGCCCTGAAAGGGCGAAAGGCAATTTAGCCACGAAGGTTAAGTTGACTTTCGCCCCGTTGGGGCTTGAATGATTTTTTTATAACAAGTCCGGGGACGATGCCCCCGGCTATATGCTTTCGGCCCTTTGGGCCTGAAAAATTAGCCTGTGAACGGGTACGTTTTTTTTAAGACAAACCCAATGCCTATCCCACGGAACACACGGAAGGACACGGAATTCAATCCACAACCAAAAGGCAGAGGGACGAACGCTTCGCGTTGACGAGGGACGAAAAACCTTCCCCAGAATGCTTGTTTTGCCCGGTTCGCCGGTTTTGAGCATCCTGGCTCCACAGCCCTCGGAGGTAGCATTGCCAGCTGGAAACGCCTGTTGCCGAGGGACAATGGAGCCAGCGTCAGCTAAAAAAACAAAGCTTCATAGGTTTGTAGTACAGAAAAAAGTAAATAAGGACCTTTCCGTGTATTCCGTGGGCTAGGCATTTAAGATTTTTGAATGTGAGAGATCAATTTTTATAATGAGGATGTAAACATGAATATTTTGGAAAATTTTAGAGACGCTGGTTTCGTAGAGCAGACCAAGGCACTGACCGAGATTGAAAAAAACAGCAAGTTCGAGGCGATTCCCGAACTCTTCGAGCTGCACGAGATCCCTTTGAACGACCAGGCGGTGGACAGCATGGTCACCCATACTCTGCGCACCCTGCTTACCCAAAAGGAAGAGGAAGCCATTAAGGGAATCCATTCCGAAAGCAAAAAAATCAAAAAACTATGCGCACATATGGCAGGGGAGAATCAGTTTCAGTCTGCCGGCCCCGTTCTTATGGAACAGGCGTCCAAAGAAAAAGACCCGGAAGTACTTTTCGAGATTCTTTCCTCTCTTTCCAAAATCCGAAAGCCGGAATTTTTAGATATCTTCCGTAACCATGTGCGGAACCCGGACCAAAACATCTCCGCCTTATGCATTGAAATTCTCGGGCTTTGGGGAGATATAGAATCTTTCGATCTCATTTCTGAAATTGTTGTGGCAGGAGCAGATGACGACAAATATGCCACCTGCGACTTGGTGACCTGGAACGCCATAAAATCTGTGGCAGCGCTCAGGACCGACAAGGCCATGAGTTTTTTGGTCTCGCAAATAGCCCATCGTAGCCCAACGGTCCGAAGGATCATCCATCAGGAGTTGGCGCAAAAGGGCAGGGCAACCATTTCCTTTTTGTTGCCGGTTTTTTGGGAAGAAGATGTGGATGCTAAGATTCACGCTGCACAATTACTGGGGATGATAGGCGAGGCAAAGGCTGCGGATGTTTTGGTTAGCGCACTCAGCAGCGGGTCGGCTGACCATCCGAACATCAAGCTGACCATCTTTGAGGCGCTTGGGAAAATTCATACCACCAAGGGAACTCAGTGCCTGTTATCCAGCCTTTCAGAGGAAAACGATCTCCTTCTCATGGGCGTGGTAACCGCATTGAACAGGCGGGTTGATCCCGAGGTGGCGGAAAAGATTGGGGCTTTGATCCAGTCCGAGGACGACCAGGGCAAAAGAATTGTAAAGGCAATTGTAACCTCCAAGGCGCTGAATATCTTTGAGGCGCTTTATGAAAACAAAGAGGCAGTTGCGGAACTTTTAGTGGCGATACCCAAGTCCAAGGATCCGGTTATTATCACCGCCTTTCGAGCCAAACTGAAAAGTATGAAAAGCGGGAAGCTCACCTCGCAGATTGAGAAAGTCCCCACCGTTTTTGCCGAAGAGGCCGGAAAAAGAGTACTGGCGGTGGACGATTCCAGGATCCTTCTCTTTTTCTACAGAACCAATTTGTCCAAGATGGGCTTAAAGGTCACTACCGCTATCAATGGGCAGGAAGCCATTGATATCATGGAAAAAGGGGAGGAGTTTGATCTGATCATCACGGATCTAAATATGCCGGTTATGGACGGCATTGAATTCACCAGGGAAGTTCGCGCTCATCCCGTTTGGAAAAATATTAAGGTTATCATGGCCACCACGGAGTCGAAGCAGTCCCAGATCGATTTAGCAAAAAAGGTGGGCGTGACAGACTTTGTACATAAGCCTTTCACGGATGTAGTGTTTCAGGAAAAGATTAGGGGTTTTCTTTGAGGGCTCCATAATTTAACGCAGAGGCGCAGAGGACGCAGAGAAAAACTTTTTTTATTATTGTTCACAAAGAGTAAAGGAGTTAAAGAGGAAAACCAAAAATTTAATTATTCTTTTGCCCTCTTTTTCTCTTTGTGATAATTCTTTTTTTTCTTCTTTTAATCTTTTCTCTGCGTTCTTTGCGAATTCTGCGTTAAAATTGCACTTCTCTTAACTTTAACTCACTTCATTTCACTTTCCTACTCTAAAAAGCCTTTCCCTAAATCCCAACCCTTCTCACCTGCCCCCTCAAGCAATTTCCCCGGGAATAACAACGATAAACGTAGCTCCTTGGCCCGGTTTGCTTTCGCATCGGATTTCTCCCTTCAATGTTTGTGTGACAATATTGAAGATAATATGGAGTCCCAATCCGGTTCCGCCTCCGCTCCTGTTGGTTGTAAAGAAGGGATCAAATATTTTGGGCAAGGTCTCTTCGTCAATGCCATGGCCATTATCAGAATATGATATCGTGACCTTCCCATCATCCACCTTGTGCGCTTCAATTTTAATTTCGCCGCTTTCTTTGCCTTTAAAACCATGCATTTTGGAGTTCATAATCAGGTTGGTCATCACCTGAACCAACGGACCTGGATAGGTATTCAGTTCAATTTCTTCCGGGCAGGTAATGCATACCTCAATGGGTGGCTTTTTGAGTTCCGGCTGAAGGCTCTTGATAATATCCTCCAGGTAGGATTTCAGGCCGAATTTCCTTCGTTCCTGGCTTGCCTGGTCCGAGGAGACTAGCTTAAAGCTTTGGATCAGTTCCCCCGTTCGGAGAAGATTTCTCAAAATAAGTTTGGCGGCCTCTTTGGAGTTCTGGAGGTAGCGTTCCAGGCTGGATTTCTTCATCTTACCGCCCTTAAAGTCCGCGACAATTTCATTGGTTGTTTCCTCGAAATTCGAGGCGGCTGTGATACCGATTCCAATGGGGGTATTGATCTCATGGGCCACGCCCGCTACCAGTTGTCCCAGGGAAGCCATTTTTTCCGACTGAACCAGCTTCTCCTGGCTATCGTGGAGGTCTTCCAGCGCCTTTTTCAATTCCCTGGTCCGCTCTTCCACCCTGTGTTCCAGGTTTGCGTATAGTCTGGCGTTTGCCAGAGAGGTGACGGCCTGGGCAGAGAGCAATTGTAAGGTCTCCACTCTCTCTGGGGTAAAGGCGGCGGTTGTAAGCTTGTTTTCCAGGTAGAGTATCCCGGCAAGCTTTGCCTGGTGGAGAATCGGTATAGTGAGGATGGATTTGGGCTTAACTCTTAGGATATAAGCATCCGTGTTGAACCGTCCGTCCTGCATTGCATCATCAAGCACAAGGTTTTCGCTAGTGCGATTGACGTAATTGATGATGGAAAGAGGGAGATGGTGCCCATTCTCCGTTTCCTCCAGTTCAACCGGAATGGATTCAAGAGTGACGGGCTCTTCCCGGTCAAAATCTCCCTGGCATTCAATCATGAATTTACCCCGGTCTTTCAAAATCAGGGCGCCTTTCTGTGCGCCTGCGTTTTGCATCATGATGCGAGTCATAGTTTTAAGGAGGGTCTCCAGCCGAATTTCACTGGAGATGGCCTGTGAAGATTTCATAACCGTTGCCAGGTCGAGGATTCCTCCTGATCCGGTCCCCGGAGTGCTGGAGGAACCTTTCGTGGTGAGGGTACCGTCGGCGTGCAGAATCGCGCCATGAGCTTTTCGTTCCGTGAAAGCGGCGGGATATTTTTCCTCCAATTGCTTTACCTTGGCTACGGCGCCCCAGCGCGCATAACCATAGTGGGCGTCTCTCAGGTAGTCGCCCCCCGCCTTTTCACTGCACTGTTCAATGAAAAATTTTGCCGCGAACTCATTAGCCATGGCCTCATCCCGGAGATATTCGTTTTCCCGTGCGGTTTTGATGGCTTTATTGTAAAGGCCAATGGCCTGGGAGCTTTTTCCCGAAAGCCGGGCTATTTCCGCTTCCACCAATAATTGCAGATGGAGGGTGTTTTCAGCGCAGTAGCCTGCCCACTTTTTAATCTGCTTGAGTTTCTTGCGCAGGCTCTTCCACGCCTTTCTCGGGTTTTTCAATGTTGGGATGGAGGCCGTAAGAGCCAAGGATGAGAAAAAGAAAAATTCCACCTGGTAAGGTAGTCCGGCGATGCCGTTGAAGAGTTGTTCCGAGCCGTCTATCTCATTAAAGCAGTCCATGGCTTCTTCGTAATGCTCGTACATAAAAAAGAGTTGCCCTTTGCATACATAGTAAACGCCAAGGCCTGTATAAAACTTTGTTTCCTTCATTCTTTCCAGATGTTTATCCGCATCGAACTCTTCATTGCTCAAGGAGAAGCGGTCCTGGATCTGGCCGCAAAAGTTTTTTCTCATTTGAATGGCAACCATGGTATATGCCCAGCAATCCTTGTAATTGGTTTCCTCAATCATGGAGAGGTACTTTTTGTAATTTTTCAACACCTCGGGCAGAGTAGCACTGGGATCCCAGATGGGGGCATTATGGCAGGAATACGCTATGTACAGCAGATCGCCGGACTGGTAACCGGCTTCCACCGCAGCCTTAAAGCCGGCGGGCAATTCCCTCCGGTGGTTGTGAAAATGGTGGATAAAGAAGTAGTAGCAAGCCAGGATCCTGCATTTTAATTCAATATCCTGAAGCCGTTCATTTACGGCAATGCCCAACTTTCCAAACTCGTACCCCCTCTTCAAATCGCCGAGCATAGCCGTTAGAACAAATCCATAGTTAGTATAGGCACATGCGGACTCGGGTGTATTTCCATGGCGGAGGGAGAGGTTTACTTGTTTCATAATGGACAAGACAAGCAAGTTGTCATTGCCAAGAAAGT
This sequence comes from Nitrospinia bacterium, assembly GCA_029261755.1. Taxonomy (GTDB): domain Bacteria; phylum Nitrospinota; class Nitrospinia; order JACRGO01; family JACRGO01; genus JACRGO01. The sequence goes on along the minus strand of JAJDAS010000242.1, from coordinate 16,489 downwards.
AGGCTGGGGCTGCGAACTCCATGAGGATTCTCATGCGCAGCTTGATTTCGGGGTCCGATATTAATGGTTGCTCTTCTAAGTCGGAGATGTTTCGGCTCCTCATGAGCCATTTCGCAAGGAAAACTTCCTTCAACACTGCGGCCATGCCAGGGCGGGCGGACACCTTCACTCCAAGCTCGGCCAGCCCGGCGACCCCGGCCTCTACGGCTTCTTCCAATCTTGCAGCAGTGGAGTACTGAATGGCTTTCATTTGAAATATTTTTGCTTTATCGTATTTTGTTTTGGAGTGAGACAAAAGCTGTTCAATTTTTTCATCCGCGTCTTCAATTTCTCCGCAAAGGTATGCGCATTCCGCATATTCCCGGAACATGCCAAAAGTAAACTCGTAGTTTTTTCCCCATGGTTCCGACGGCAGGAGTTCCTTGCCGATTTTCAGATATTCCAGGGCAGGTTTGTAGGCGGTGGATGATTTGGCTTTCTTTGCAGCTAAAAGATTCATGCGGGCCAGTTCCTCCCGTTCGTCGCCGTCTTCAATCAAGGCTCTTCCCTCATTGAGCTGGCGTACAATGTCGATGACTTTATCCCGTTTTTCTTCTTCGCCCAGGCTTTTTAGCATCAACCGTCCTATCCTGAGATGGACCTCCTTTTTTTTGCTCTCTTCGATGAGGGCATAGGCCGCCTGCTGAACCCGATCATGTTGAAATTTGCATTCGACCCTGGAATTCGATAATTCTTGCATATGCTTTTCTATCGAGGACTCCTGATCCCGGCTGATAAATAGGCGAAACCGATTATCCAGGGGGATGATGATCCCTTTTTTCACCGCTTCCCATAAAATCCTGGCTGTTTTTGTCGGAGATTGTTCCTCGATTATTGCAATGGTGTTCAAATCAAAATGGTTCCCAATGCAAGATGCCATGAGGAGGGAGTTTTGTGTGTCCAAAGGTAATTCTCTGAGTCGCTCGATCATGAAATCCACAACATTAGCGCTCACTTCCACACCCTTTATCTTTTCCACATCCCAGTCCCAAATGCCCTCACTATGAAGGAAGTTGAGGTAGTCCCGCTGGTATAAATTTTTTAGGAACTCGTTCAGGAAAAAGGGGTTTCCTTCCGTCTTTCCATGAATAAGTTTGGCCAGGGCTTGGGAACGTTCCGGTTGGCAGTGGAGGGTATCCGACAGGACTTCGTTCACTGTGGCTTTTTCCAGGGGTTTGAGAAACAGGTTGTAAAGAGGCCGGGTTTTCCTGATCTCATCAATGGAATGGTTTAGTGGATGCCCTTCATCCACCTCATTACTCCGATATGCGCCGATGATAAAAAGATGCCGCATCTCCTTTGCCGCCATCAACCCTTCCATCAAAGCAAAGGAGGGCACATCTCCCCACTGCAAATCGTCCAGAAAAATCACAAGGGGATGCTCTTCACGGGCAAAGACCTTCACGAAGTTCCGAAAGGTGCTCAAAAAGCGGTGCTGTGCCTCCCCGGGGTTTAAGTCCGGCACCTCCGGTTGCGGACCTACAATCCTTTCCACTTCGGGAATGATATCCGAAATGATTCCGCCGTTGGGTCCAAACGCTTCCAGGAGCTTGGATTTCCAATATTCGAGCCGCTTGCCGGGTTCACCCAAAAGCTGCCCGACCAGTCCCCGAAAGGCGGCGCCTATGGCGCTATAGGGGATATCGCGCTGAAACTGATCGTATTTACCCTCAATGAAATATCCCTTTTTTTGAACAATGGGCTTATGTACCTCTTGGATGAGAGCGGTCTTGCCTATCCCGGAATGGCCCGAGACCAGTATCATCTCCGGTGGCCCCCCGCACACACGTTCAAAGGCATCCAGCAGTGTCTTCACCTCGGCGCCTCGGCCATATAACTTTTGAGGGATGTGAAATTTATCGGAAACATCTTTTGTCCCGATTGTGAAAGTCCCCACATTACCGGTTGATCGGAGGCGGTTCAGGCATTGAGTTAAATCGTACTTGAGGCCGAAGGCGCTTTGGTAACGTTCTTCCACGGTTTTGGCCATCAACTTCATCACGATGGCGGATAAGGTTTCGGGGATATTTCGGTTAAGGGTGTGTGGTGAAGGCGCTATTTTGGCGATATGGGAATGGACCAGTTCCATCGCGTCTTCCGAATGAAAGGGTGGGGAGCCCACAAGGATTTTATAAAAGGTCACGCCAAGGGAATAAAAATCGGTACGATGGTCAATGTCCCGGTTCATCCTGCCTGTCTGCTCGGGAGAGATGTAGGACAAGGTCCCTTCCAAAACATTGGGATTAAGATATCCCGGATTCTCCCTGGAAAGCTCCGTGGATATTCCGAAATCTATGATCTTAACCTTGCCTGTTTTCTTGTTAAAAACGATGTTGGAGGGGTTGATGTCCTTGTGGATGATATTTTTATTGTGGATGGCGCCCAAAGCATCGGCAATTTGAATGGAAAGGGAAAGGAATTCCTTCTGGTCAATGGTTTCTTGGTCGGCAACTAATTTGGAAAGAGGTGTACCCCCAAAATCTTCCATTGCTATTGCCAGGGAGTTTCCGTATTTCTCCAGGTTATAGGCTTTGATAACACCTTCCAGTTCCAGATTTTGGGTGAGTTCGTACTCCAGCTTGAAGCGCGCAATTTCTTCCGGGGGCGGGTGCTCATTTTTCAAAGCCTTGAGCACCACCGGAAGCTTGTCCACACTTCGGGTGGCTCGAAAGACGATGGAGCGGTGGCTTTCGTAAAGATTTTCTTTTATTTCGTAACCTGGAATCATATTTACTTTCAAGATCATTCTGTCCGTTATCTTTGGGGGCTATGATAACAAAATAAAACTCAAAAGTCATCATGTAAATTCAAATCTGATAAATTCTTGTGGAACCGCCCATCTCAATGCCCTTTTTTTGATCATCTTGCAAAATAATCGGCCATGCAAATGGTGGAATATTGGATTGCAGAATACCCCGGGCGCATCGTTTTCAACTCCCAAGTGACAAAAAATGTCACAATTATCCTCCTTTAATTTCAATAGGTTACAAGATTTGAGATTGCAACCGGGACAAAAATGTCCATCCATTACCATATCGTTACCATATAATTAAATACTTTTGTTGTCTCTCGTTGGTTTTTTTTCCGGAAAACCCTTTTTCCATATTTTTTTTTCAAAAAAAAAGGTTGCTATCTATCTGAAAAATAACGTTTTTGGATAACCATGACTTATTCCATACTTAATTAGGCATGCTTATTGCTCTATATAAGCGCTCAACAGTTACCTGTTAATTAACCTCTTACCTTCAAAGGAGAAAATCGATGGCTGAAAAAAGAAAAGTCGCTTTTGTATATTCCGGTGCAGCAGCATTAATTGCTGAAGAATTGGCTCTCACCAAGGCCCTGATGGAGGGCAACTACCCTGGCGCAAATCATACAAAAGATGACCCTCTTCTGCCGGATGAGATTGCCGGGACCAGCTCCGGGGCCATATGCTCCGTATTCATGGATGGAATTATCAAAAATGCCAAGGGGAAGGGAGGTTTAACCTGGACAACGTTGGAGGACGATATTCTTTTCCCATTTAGAAATGAGGATGTCTACGAAACTGATTTTTTATTGCAAGGGGGCGGTATAAAGAACATCCATACTTTTTTCGATATGTTGGGCAATATGAACGACATCAGGGAAGGGTTTTTCGACCACCTCAAAAATATGGTTGAAAAGAAGGGTGACTTTAATTTGAAAGGCATAGTGGAAGATGCATGGAATGATTACAAAAAACTACATAATAAAAGCTGGGATATCATTTCCGATAAAATGAAATTAGTAAAATCTATACCGGATATTCCAAACGATTTCAGCGCCATGGCAAATCTATTGGAATCGGTAAAGAACGGATACCTTCTCGACACGGCCCCTCTTATCAAAACTCTGCAAAAATATGTCAACAATAGTAAATATTTAGGCCTTGATATCTTCGACGATCTGGAGGTACCCACAACCATTTCCACCGCAGAAGACAAGGGTGGGGCTCTCAGAACTTTTCACAGCAAAGACAAAAGGGACGGCAAACTGGATATTGTTGAGCTTCTCATGGGTTCTTCAGCCCTTCCGGGAATATTCCCCAAACGAGAGATCAGCGATTTAGGCTTTTTTCTGGACGGAGGTACCAGAGACGTTGTCCCGGTGGAATACTTAATAAGGGATATAGAAGAAAACCACAAGAAAAAATTTGAGGAGGTCTACGTGATTTGTCCGAAAATCGATGTGGTGCTGGGTACCTTGAAACATCAGTATACCGAGATTCCTCTCCTTTCAAACATGCTTTTTGGCTTTCAACTTTCTTTTTGGTCGGCAGCCCCTTACCAAATGCACGTGGCCAAGCAATTGGTGGAAGATGAAGACAAAGCCTTTGTTTATATGCCCACGTATAAGAAGAGTTATAACTTTTTTAATTTTAACAACATGAAAGCGCAGTACGATGACACCACGAAATGGGCAAAAGACAACGCGCCCATGACGATTAATGAATTCCTGGGCAAACACGAATGCGACTCCCATGTCTTTGGCAAAATGCTCAAAACACTTATGGATTCCATGAAGGATGCCAAAAAGGACCCGAAGAAGGACCCCAAGAAGTAGTACCCTCTTTTTTCAGCAAAACAGCTTAAAGGGGTGAACATTTCCGCTTTCACTTTATATGTTCACCCCACTTTTTTAGTAACTCTTGAATGCAGAAAGGCGCTATTTTGAAAACATTTGCACAAATTACAGGAACAGGCAGCCATTTACCTGGTAAAACCTTTACCAATGATGAGTTAGCCGAATCCTTTGGAAAAAAAATAAAATTGACCAATCGAATGATTGGCAGCAACGCGCGTTATTGGGCTACTGATATTGAAACGGGTAAGTTGTTAGACGGCGTTACCAATGCGAATGTAGCTGCAAAAGCAGCAAAAAACGCCCTGGATAATTCAGGGCTGAAAGCCTCCGATATTCAATTGATCATTTTAGTGACATGTACCCCGGACTACCCTTTGCCGCCAACGGTTACCTTTGTCCAGGAAAAACTCAAAATCAAAGAATGCGCTACCCTGGAACTCAGGTCGGGATGCTCGGGTTTCGGTCAGGCGGTTTCCATGGCAAAGCAATACATTGAAAATAACACATACCAAAAGGTGATGATCATAGGCAGCGAATTAATCTCTCCCTTGCTTAACTTAAAAAAGTTTAAAGAAATCGCCCAAGAAATGGGGTCCGAAAAATTATCCGATGCCATGAAAGCCTCTTTTCTAAACATAAGCATGTTTGCGGACGGCGCCGGAGCATTGATTTTAGAAGGGATGCCTAGTAGCGGCAACGGCGACAGAGAAGGCATTTTTTCCTGCTTGCTGAATTCCGTCGGGACTGAAAAAAGCCCTGGAGTGAAAATTCGATTTGGAGGCACGGCGGATCTTGTGCCGCGTAACAACGGTTACTTGAAAGATTATATGATGATTGAGCATGACTTTGAAAATGTCTATCGCCATACGCCGCAATTAGTTAGAAGGTCGATGGAGGAGTTGTTAAAAAAAACAGAATTGACATTGGATCAAGTTGACAAGGTCATTCCTCCCCAGGCCAACGCCAAAATGACCATGGAAATCCTGAATAATTATATAAAGGAAAAGGGCGGCAACCTGCCGAAGGATAAATTTTATTTCAATTTCCATAGAGTGGGAAACACCTCTTCCGCCTCTATTCCTATTGCCCTGGACGAAGCGAGCAGGGAAAACGAATTAAATGATGGCGATACCATCCTTTTATTGCCGGCGGAAGCCAGTAAATGGCTGTACAGTGGAATTGCCTTAAAATGGAGGAAAAATTAAATGCTGAAAGACAACTATCTGCTCAATACGGTTTCGGAAATCATCAGTAGTTCCCAGGCATTTTTAAAAAACAGCCTCGGCGATCATTCGGATGATTTTTTAGGGAAAGACGAAGGCGACAATCCATTAGTTCGATTGCACAGCCACCTACATGAACATTGCAGAGAAATTTTTGACCATTTGTCCGATCAAAAAGAAAAAAATGGCTCCAAAGAGGACCAAACTGTGTGGGAGGCTCTTATTGAAAATGCCAATCTCGTAGCGCCACATGTGAACAAGCGCTACTACTCCTGCCTGGGAATGAACGAAATCAAGCATATGCCGATTATAGATAATCATGCCCATGCCGGATTTTTTGAAAATAGAATGAATTCTCCCGAAGGGATGACATACAGAAAAATTGTGGATTTTTTTGAAATCATCACCGCTTTTTCACTATTGAATCCGAAAGAAGGGAAAGAGCTATGGGAGATATACCATTCGGAGAAAAAGGAAGACGTGGAAGAATATTTTGAAAGGAAAGGGATCAAAGACGAATGCCTGGATGCCCTCGAAAATTTTAAATCTACTTCCATGTGGAACATGTTGGCCGGCAGCTTCAAAGATCTTTATCCGGGCGCTCTCACCGAGCAGGATATGGAAATAAAAATCGAAGAGCAAAGGGAAATGGGGTTGAACGCTTCTTATAGCCAAATTTTTGATAAAGCGAATATCACCACCTGTTTGTGTTTGCGGCCTGACCTGGATACCGGATGGGATAAGCAGAGGTTCAAACGGGTTGTAGAGCTAGATCCCTTCATGTCTCTGAACTTCAAGGATGATTTTTTCAAGTCCACTTTAAATGCCATGGAAATAGATTCGCCGCCCACCAAGTTTGATGACTATATTGATTTCCTGGATGAGATGATTGATTACTTTGTGGGGGAAGAAGCTTTGGCTGTGAAAATCCATTCCGCCTATGTGAGGCCCATCTTTTTCCAAAAGCGCACCGTGGAGGAGGCCAAAAAATCCTTTGAGGAAACTTATAGACCACAGAAAAGCTCAGGGAAACAGAAAAAAAGCCTTGAAGAGGTAGAGCAGTATAGCAAAACCGAGAAAGACAGGTTGAAACAACATCCCTTCCAGGATTTCGTGGCAAGACGCCTCATTGAACTTTGCGGGGAAAACGATTTGCCGGTTCACTTTCATACAGGATCCGGATTTTTACCGGGATTGGAATTAAAAAACAGCTCTCCATTAAATTTGGAGAATATCATTGGCGATCCTAAATTAAGAAAAACTAAAATGGTGATCCTGCATGCGGGGTATCCATTCTTTAGGGAATCCGTGAATTTGTCAAAAATGTGGAGCAACGTCTATCTGGATATTTCCGGTCTGACTTTTATGTTCAACTTCAGTCTGGCAAATTTCCTGACGGAAACCATAGAGTTTCTTCCCGCAAACAAAATATTATTCGGCACGGATGCCGTTTTCCCGGAGCTTTTCCATACGGCCGCCCAAAATGGACGCAAACAGCTCTCCATAGCGCTGGAAAACCTGGTGAACGCCAACACCTTAAGCTCACAAAGGGCGAGAAAGATTGCGGAGAGTATTTTGTCGGGAAATGCGAAGAGGTTGTATGGATTGTAGATTTGAAATTTATTTTAACAGGATAGACAGGATAAAAAATCCAGTAAATCAATGTCTATATCACAACCTGGAGGAGGTAATATGGAACACAAAGAACTTACTGAAAAAATTATTGGGTGTGCCTATCGGGTATACAACAAAATGGGATTCGAGCTTCTTGAAAGTGTGTATGAAAAGTGTTTGCTTATTGAACTGCGTAAGGCGGGTATCCTCTTTGAATCCCAAAAACCTATTACTGTCACCTATGATGATGAAATGATCGGTGAATTTATTGCAGATATTCTTGTTGAAAACACAATTATTTTAGAGCTGAAGTCCGTCAGACGTATTGTTAATGCCCATGAAGTCCAGCTAGCTAACTATTTAGTTGCCATTGGAAAGCCCGTTGGACTACTCCTAAACTTTAGCGCAAAAAAAGTGGAAGTCAAACGGAAAGTCAGGGAGCTAACTTAATATTTAACTGGTTTGAAAATCCTGTTTATCCTGTAATCCTGTCAAATTTTTAGAATACTGTAAAACGCTTTGCTTTTAACGCTTTTTAACCTGGAACCGTGAATCTGGAACTTTGAGCCTGAGCAGTTACGAAAGAACAATTCTTGTTGTAATGAAGATTTGTGGTGAATAATTCATTATTGCATGTTATACGGATAGTAAGCTGTAGAATATGGCGGCGCGCTTTTTTTTTCGCCAAATATCATTTAAAGAAGTATATTTTTTCGGGTGGTTTGCAGATAAGCTACTCAATAATTTGGGCGTAATGGAATGTAACTATACCTTTCAGTTAACTTAAGGAGTTTCGAATGAAAAATATTTTCTGGAGTGGTGCACTTATTGGTATCGTCGGAGGGGCTGTTTCGTTGGTTAAACTAGTAAGCATCTTATTTCAACTTGGCTTAACCGGAATCCCCGAGATGATTGTGGTGACCTACTCGACATGGATTGCAGAGGTACAAAGGTACCTCATCGAGATTCCGTTCAACATTACACCACCGGAATGGGTTAAACATGTTGCTGTGATCTATGTTGTTTTCGCCGGTACGAACTGGCGGTTTCTTACCAACAAAGGGCACGGAGAGTGGCTTTTCACCGGAATCGGCGATTTTGGAAGGGGAACTAGGAGAGGGAGCTTGGGAAAGCCTACATTGATATCGCTCAACATTCTTAGTTCGCTAAGTGGACCTTTATTTACCGTACTGATTTTTCTTATGTGGCTCGGAAACGTGAAGCCTGGGCCTGGCGGCCAAGGCAGATGGGGAGATCACCTAATGATTGGAAATCGCATGTATACAGTCAAAATCTGCCGTATCTATTTGTTGATACTGCTGGCGCAGCCGGTTGCGGCATCTGGAATCCTTCTTTGGAATTCAATTAGTTAGTGCCAATAAGCACTCAGGAATTGGGGCCGAACCAATCTAAGATATTGTTTTCAAAGGAAATAATGTGATTTTAGGGCCTTAAATTGTTCTTAATTTCACGTTTTTACCCCCAAAAAGGACGAACTAAGGAACATTTGCTTCAATGCATAGCATATATTGATATGAGCATGGTGAGAACCGGGGTAGTTAAACACCCTTCCAAATGGCCGCTTTCAGGATATCGGGAAATTCAGGGTCCCCCGAAAATAGGAGGTTTAATCGACAGAAGAAGTCTTTTGGAATTATGCTGTGAAAAAGATGAAAGAGTTTTAATAAACGTGCTGGCGGAATTATCAGAGCAGGCTTTGCTCCCGGATAAAAAGGCGCGGGATGCAAAGTGGTCAGAGAGCATAGCCGTTGGAAGCCTGCCTTTTGCTAAGGAAACAAAGGAAAAATTAGGGGTAAAAGCAAAGGGAGGAGGGGTATATACTTCGGGAGCCTCAAGCTCCTTAAGTTTATGAAGTCCATTTTACCCCTGAAAACGTTGAAATAAGCCATGAAAACACCTATTTTTGGCGGAAAAATCTTTTAAAAACAAATGTTTAGATTGGCCCGACCCCAATTCTTAATAAAGAAAAACCTTTTAGTGGCTAAGGAAGGCAGGAATAGCAGGAAAAAAGATAGAAGAGCAAAAGGCTTTTAACTTCCTGCCTTTCCTGTATACCTAAGAGTAAAAGATTTGCAATTTGCTTTTAATTAAAAAAAGAAAATAGGTGGTCGCAAATTGCGACCACCTTTCAAAATTCAAATATTCCAAGGGTTTACCCTTTCCTTTACAGACTTCAAAGTAATGCCCCCAATTTCAAATGCTGGAGGCCGAAAAAAATCGGAAAAAACACAAAGGAGAAAGGAGGAAAACGATTAAAATAAAAACCGTTTCCATGAAGATTATTATTTCAACTCACTACAAAAAGAAATTAAAAGTGGCCGCAAATTGCGACCACTTTTCAAAACTCAGATATTTCAAGGTTTTTACCCTTTGCCTTTAGAGAACATCGCTCAATAATGGCCGCCATGGTACTGAACTTTAAAAGTGCCAACATAGCTTTCTGCTACCGGTTATTTGCTGTCTTTTTCGACAAAAAGAGAATTGATCTTAAATGCCCAACAAAACAAAAGAAATAATTCCTGAAAATCAGATTCTAAAAATCATTCTGACTATTCGTGGAGAAAAGGTGATTTTAGACTCTGACTTGGCTACGCTTTATGGTGTGGAGACTAGACGTCTCAACGAGCAAGTTCGTCGGAATATAGATAAATTCCCAGAAGACTTCATGTTCCAACTGACCAAAGAAGAGTTCTCGAACTTGAAATCGCAAATTGCGATGTCAAGTTTAGCTTGGGGTGGTCGCCGGTCACAGCCTTTAGTGTTTACAGAACATGGAGCTTTACAAGCTGCAAATGTACGTAATTCATTTAAGGCGAATAAAATGAGTGTGTACATCGTTCGATCCTTTGTCAGGCTTCGCGAAATGGTGCTAACAAATGAGAAATTGGCGAGGAAAGTTGGAGAACTGGAGAAACGGGTTAGTGGCCATGATGAGATATTGATTGAAATAATTCATGAAATTCGTAAATTGGTTGATGTCCCAAAACCTTAACATAAAAAACGATCAATCGGTTTTACTTCCTGAGGTAATTGAAGGAAAACTAACAAAAGAAAAAAGAAGCCGGGGTCATGTTTATTAGTGATTATAAAAAGGTGCCCGCTAGTCGATTTAGAAGCACCTTAACCAGGAGGGTCATACAAAACAGATAAGGAAATGTTGAGAGAAATCAAACCAACGCTACATGGATATGTCTTCCAACAACTTTGGTAAATTTTTCAAGAGTAGATAATCGAATGTCGGTGGCATGGTTTTCCATTCTGGAAATTACCGATTTTGTTGTTTGGAGTTCATTTGCAATTTGCTCCTGGGTCATCCCTGCATCGACGCGAGCCTGTTTCAAAAGGATTCCAAGCTTAAAGGTCTCGAATTTTTTGTCATAGTCTTTCCAAAATTCAGGGTCTTTAGCCATTCGTTTATTTTTATATTTTTGTAAATCACTCATGACGGTCTCCTTTGTGAAAAATAATCTTTCTTTCTCAGTTCCGCTTTTTTTATTTCTTTCTGAGGTGTTTTTTGGGTTTTCTTGGTGAAGGCATGGTTCAAAATAACCAGTTCATTGTGAGCAAAGAATCCAAGAAAACGAAAAATACTTTCTCAACCTGCTTTTTGGAGAGTGAGTGGAGGTAGTCTTCAACCAGGATTTAGCATTTTCAAGCCGATAGAAAATTATCTTTCGCATGGCGCAAGTTAGCACAGATGCGAACCGAAAACAATTAAAAAAAAACCTTTTATTGCTAAGGAAACCAGGAAGAGCAGGAAAAAAATAGAAGAGCAAAAGGCTTTAAATTCCTGTGGTTCCTGTATTCCTAAGAGTAAAAGATTTAGGTTTGGTTTTAATTGAAAAAAGAAAGTAGGTTGTCGCAATTTGCGACCACCTCGAAAAATTAAAATTTTCACCGGTCAACCCTCGTGTGGTTGCTCACTATTATGTTACCCCTTCAGGGTAAAAAAAATGATGAAAAGGGACCCAGGGTTGCAATACTCAAGAAGCGGAGTATTGCAACCCTGGGCTTTGGGATTTAGCCCTTACAGGGCAACTATTGTATTTACTTTTAGGGAATTCTCAATAAACTTCAAAAAGACAACATGCCAATACATCAATACTACCCAAAATGGGGAGTCCTTAAAAAAACAAATCGAGTTTTTCAGCTACTTTACATCTTCAAAAAACAATTTCTATTGTTTTTATTATTGAAAACATCGCCTTCCGTTTTTAAGGGTAAAATATTATCAAAACGTGGCCTGCCAGAGGATTTTGGTCCCACATTAATGAGAAAAACCTTCGAGGAGTTAGGAGGGATTTTTCTTAAACTTGGGCAAATGCTGGCTACCAGGTTTGACTATCTCCCCCACACTTACTGCCTCGAACTTTTCAAGCTCTTGGACTCCGTCCCCCCTTTTGATTCCGATACGGCAAGAAAAATTACCGAGCTGGAATTGGACACGACTCAGTATGACATTGATTTCCCCCCGGAACCCATTGCCTCCGCTTCCTTCGGACAGGTATATGAAGCAGTTTTCAATAACAGAATAGTCATTATAAAGGTCCAAAGGCCGGAGATAGAAGAAATGGTGAAGACCGACCTGTTTTTTATTTCTATTTTTGTACATCTCATTGATTTATCAACGATTTTCGGGCAAATCACCATCTATCCCCTGTTCAATGAAATGAGAGGGTTTACTTTAAATGAGCTGGACTATGTAAAAGAGTCAACCCATGCAAAAAGATTTTATAAGCAATTCAAGGAGTACGATAGCGCCAGGGCTCCCAGGATTTTCGCAGAAACAAAACGGGTCCTGGTTATGGAAAAAATGGAAGGGACCTGGGTGGACGACCTTTTTGATCTAAGCGGAAAAAAAACAAAATGCCGGAAATTAAAAAAAATAGATAAGGAGATTGTTTCAAAAACCCTTTTGCACAATACACTGAGGCAGACATTTGAAGACGGTTTTTTTCATGCCGACCCCCATCCGGCCAATATATTGGTTCTCTCCGAAGGGGTAATCGGTTATATCGATTTCGGAATTGTAGGCAATATGCCTAAGGAATTTCAGACTAATATTTATAACTATTTTTTTTCCCTCAGTAATAGAGATATTAACAATGCGTTTAAAAATTTTGTCATTATGGTCAATCCGCCTTCCAATAAAGATTTATCGGATTTTGAAAGCGAATTCAAAGGAAATGTATCGACCTGGTTCAATTCATTGGAATCCGAGGAGGATACCATCACGCAAAAATCGGCAATGGCGTTGATTCTCAGCAATATGAACACACTTAGAAGGCACAACTTAAAGTTGCCGGAGGTGGTGGTGAGTTTTTATCGCACCCTGTCCCTTATCGACATCATATTTCAACAACTTTCTCCAAACCTGAACATCTTGGATGAAATGAGAACGTATTTTGCGGAGCTTACATTAAAAAGAAGCATTATCAATGAACCTCCCGAAAAAATAATACAAATCCTTGTTTCCTGGCATGAATTAATCCACAAGCTGCCGGAGCAATTGCAAAAACTTGCCGCAAAACAAGAGGAAAGCCAAAACACAAAATCCAGTAAATTCGACCTTTACTCATCCACGCACAACATATTTATGGCCTTGAGTTGGCTATCCGTAGCCATCCTGGCGGGCGTACTCATCGTCCATAACAAAAGTTTTTTGACCAAATGGGTTGAAATGATATTTATCGATCAGATGGAGAGCAATTGGATTTACGTGAATTTGGCTTTAACCTTTGTTTTTTTTCAATGGATTCGTCGATTATTAAGCAGAAAGCTTTGAACCTATGAAAATTCTACTGATAAAACCCCCCAATAAACCGTCACTCACAGGTGTTAACACCTTTATTCGGGACGAAAAACTGTTTGGCCTTTTCGAACCGTTGGAATTGGAACTCCTGGCAGGGGCGGTGAAAGATGCGAAGGTAAAAATCCTGGATATGAGAGTGGATCCCACTCTGGAAGAATCTTTGGAAGAATTCCGGCCCGATATTGTAGGTGTAACCTGCTGGACCACCGGGGTCTATCAGGCAAAAAAAATCATGGCCATGGTGAAATCATTTGACCAACAAATAACTACGGTTATGGGTGGCCACCATGCCACTTTATGCCCCTCCGATTTCCATGAGCCCTATGTGGACATTATTGTAATGGGGCCCGGCGAAGTAACATTTAACAAAATTGTCCAGTCGTTGAGGAAAAAGAAAGATTTATCTGGAATTCACGGAATCATCTTTCAAAAAAATAATAAATTCGTTGACACCGACCTGAATAAAAACCCCATGGACTTTTCCACTGTTCCCATGCCTCGGAGAGACTTAACCGCACGGTACAGAGAACATTACAAGATTTACGGAGAGCCTTATGCTCTCATTGAGATATCCAGAGGCTGTAGTTTTAAGTGCAATTTTTGCAGCATATGGAAATCACACCATGGAGGATATTACGTAAGGGAGCCGGAATCCATTGTTGAAGAATTAGAGGCGATTGAAGAGGAACATCTTTTTTTCTGCGATCCCAACACCACCCACAATGTGAAACAGGTTATGAAACTACTGGACCTCATTGAAGAGAGAGGGATAAAGAAGAAATACCTCATCAACAGCAGGGTAAATTCCATCATCAAGCACCCGGACATCATAGATCGCTGGGCCAGATTGGGTTTGGAACATGTTTTGATAGGATTTGAATCGTTTAAGGAAAAGGATTTAGACAACTATGAAAAACGGTCCACGCTGGAAATGAACTCCAAGGCGCTTGAGGTTATCAAAAGAAACAACATTATTTCCCTGGCGCATTTTATTGTTCCACCGGATTATGATGAAAAAGACTTTGATCATTTAATCAAATATGTCCTTGATAACGATATTTTATATCCTATGTTCACTATGTTAACTCCTCTGCCGGGAAGTGACCTGTACGAAGAAAAGCGCCATATCATGACGTCGAGAAACTATGAATTGTTTGATTATGGCCACTGCCTGTTGCCCACGAAGCTTCCCAAAAAGGAATTTTACAAGCAATACTGTAATCTCTTCATCCAATGCTATTCTCCCGTAAGAGCTGTAAAACGTCTTCCGCTATATTTTGCGGATATGTTGCTAAATCATTGGAAGTGGCATAACCAAGCCATTACCGGAGTGAAAGAGCCTTGGAGTTCCAATATTCGGACCCTGGGCCTTGCGAAAACCGTGGGGAACATTGCTATTGGAGTGAAATATCTGCCTGATGTTGAAAAAGGCTATGAAGATGAATTGGTCGACTACCCGCCAACCATTGAAATTTAGCTGGGAGAATTCCTTGTGTCCGATATGGATTTTTAATCACATGGTTGTGTTATGCATGGTTAAAACTCAATCCGCCAAAGTTTAGCCATGATCAAATAAACATCACCATGAAATCACTAATCAAGGTGGTGACCCCATTTTCAAACCTTTTTGGTTTTAAACGATTTCTTCGGGAATAACAACGATAAATGTGGCTCCTTGCCCAGGTTCGCTTTCGCATCGGATTTCCCCCATCAACGTCTGTGTGACGATATTGAATATGATATGGAGCCCCAGTCCGGTTCCGCCTCCGCTCCTGTTTGTTGTGAAAAAGGGATCGAAGATTTTAGGCATAGTTTCTTCGTCAATACCGTGGCCGTCATCAGAGTACCTGATCGTTACCTTTCCGTTTTCTGCCCTGTCCGCTTCAATTTTTATTTCTCCGCTTTTTCTGTCTTTGAAACCATGCATTTTGGAATTCATAACCAGGTTGGTTACCACCTGTACCAACGGACCTGGGTAGGTATTCAGCTCAATTTCTTCCGGGCAGGTAATGCCAACCTCAATGTGTGGATTTTTCAGCTCCGGCTGAAGGCTCTTGATAATATCTTCCAGGTAGGTTTTCAGGCCGAACTTTCTTCTTTCCTTGCTTGCCTGGTCTGCAGAGACCAGCTTGAAGCTTTGGATGAGTTCCCCTGTTCTGAGAAGATTTCTCAGAATAAGTTGGGCGGCCTCTTTCGAGTTTTGGAGATAGGTTACCAGGCTGGATTTTTTCATTTTCCCGCCTTCTAAGTTAGCCATAATTTCATGGGTTGTTTCGTCGAAATTTGAGGCTGCGGTGATACCGATTCCGATGGGGGTATTGATTTCGTGAGCCACGCCTGCCACCAGTTGCCCCAGGGAAGCCATTTTTTCGGACTGAACCAGCTTTTCTTGGCTTTCATGGAGGTCTTCCAGCGCCTTTCTCAATTCCAGGGTTCGCTCTTCCACTCTCTGCTCTAGATTGGCATACAACCTGGCGTTTTCCAGGGAGATGATTGCCTGGGCCGAGAGCATCTTCAATGTCTTCACCCTTTCAGGGGTGAAAGCCCCAGTGGCGAGGTTGTTTTCCATATAGAGGATGCAGGCCGGTTTCCCCTGGTGGAAAACCGGGAGACAAAGAATGGACTTGGCTTTGCCATTCTCTATGTAGGGGTCACCGGCGAATTTGCCGTCCTGGGCCGCGTCCTTGAGAATAATGTTTTCTCCGGTCCGCGACACGTAATTGACAATGGAAAGGGGGAGGTCCCTGGCGGATTCCACCGAACCAATGGGAATGGATTCCAGGATTTTCATGGTTTGCTTTTCGGTTGAGACCGCAGCTTCCATAAGCCATTGGCCGTTTTTCTTCAGGATAAGGGTTCCCTTTTGCGCCCCTTCGTTTTCGATCATAATGTTCATCATTTTTTTCAACAAGTCGGCCAGCACGATTTCCCTGGAAATGGTTTGGGCCGCTTTCATAATGGTGTCCAAATCCAAATTACTCGATGTGGTGCTCGAAGAAGATTCTTCCTCCTTTTTGGAAGCAGCCCGGTCAACGACGGGTTTTTCCTGTTCTGACAATTTGGAAAACAATTTAGCGTGGACCTCTTGCAAGTCCCTGACCTTGGCCTTGGCACCCCAAAGTTTATAATTGTGCTTGGCCTTGATTAGGTATAGCCCGGCGAAATCAGTTTTATT
>JAJDAS010000241.1 GCA_029261755.1 Nitrospinia bacterium | reverse complement strand
GGTCTACGGTGTGGGCTTGGCCGTCACCCCCCCCCCCCCCCTCATTTTGCTGGGAGTGGAATTTTCATGATATCTGGAAAACTAAAAACGGAGGTGGGTGAATTCATGCCTTATTTACGGTATCTATCTGCTATTTTGATGGTGGGGATGGGGGTGAGGATTGTTGGGATGGGGGGATAGGAGGGAAAACGGGCTCCGGCCTTTTTGGAAGTGTGTGGGTGTTGTAGTTGAAAGCCGTGGGCTCCCTCTATCAGTTGGCTATAGTTGTTTTATTCTTGTGTTGGCTCAAGTCTCTGACTTGAGCCTAAGCCAGAACCAAGCCAACTCTGTTGGCTTACCTTACTAAAAAAGCTTCGCACGTTATTATGCTGCATTCCAAAAACAAGAACCGCTATGACGGTTCGAAAAAGACGGAAACGGAGTTTCCGAGTACAAGCGTGGAAAGGGGCAGGTCGGAGACCTGATCCAACTACTTTTTTTGTAACACTTTAGCGCTTTGGACAAAACCTCACGGCCCTTGACGCGGGCTCCATAGTCCCTCGGCAACAGACGCGGCCAGCAAGCAATGCTCTATCCGAGGGCTGTGGAGTCATGATGCATAAAACCGCCGAACCGGGCAAAACAAGCATTGTGGCTCCACAGGGCTTCGCAGTATTGCGGGCCATCGCAAGAAAAATGACGAGCAGCGACGCAATGGATTCCGAGAGAAAGGACGGGCGTAGCCACAATGGAGCCAGCGAACGAACACCAACTATCTTTTCTAAGCGTTAAAGTGTTACAACTTACTCAATACTGGTGTCTAACTTTCCAACAATTCCATCTTTTTCTATCCAATAAGCTCCCGATATCTCAAAATATTTATAATCCTCATCACCATTAGGAAAGCCTCCAATGATTTGTTTTTCTCCTAAGATCGTCCAAAAGATATTCAAATGATTATTCTTTAAAAATTCTACAAAATCCTTTTTTCTAATAAGTAAACAGGAAGGACTTTCATTTTTGACAGAAGGGTCTAAGCAAATCAATTCATCTTTTTGGTTAAATAATTCACCTTCGTATTTTCCTTTTTTCATTTTTAAACCTTGAAAGATTATTTCAGAAGGCATTGCGAATCCGAGTTTGTCTTCCTTTGAACAATCATATTCTGCTTCCCAATAGTAATTTTCCGTAGACAAAGCAGCCTTGCGAATAAACTTTTCTGTTTTAGGGTCATGAATTTCTTGCCAATTTTCGCCTTCATAATATGGTTTCCTGAAATATTTATATGCTGGTGACCAGTAATATTCTCCGTAAAATATTTGATAAGAAGCCCTTGATTCAGGCATCCAGCGTCCATAAAAATTTTGTTTTTTTGCCCATTCAGTCATAGTTTCAAATTCATCGTTGGAAACTATGTAGCTCCTTATTTGGTACCACAGTCTTTTATGAGGAATATCCAGTTGATCTTGACCTATTTTTCGCGGTTCTTCCCATTCTGGAGAAGTCTCCAAAACCAACCATTCTACACCTGATTCGTCATTAACCAATATTATTTTGGATGGGTCTGGAAGTTTATCATGTTTATTCATCCATTCTTTATGAGTAGATTCCCAGTCATTATAAGATTCACTAATCCACCAAAATTGGGATTTATTTCCTTTACGATTTTTACGAGTATCTTTGATAAGAATCGTTGGGTCGATATCTCTAACATAAGGCTCCCACGGACCTTCAAACTGAATAAGTTTTTTTTCATCTTGAATAAATGGACTTTCATTCATGAGCCAATTATCGGAAACCTTAGCCATTAGCTCATGAAAAGCTATCCATTGATATTTCTTCCCTATCCTCTCAGGCTTACACGCATTACGCCCATATCGAGCAAGTTTCCTATCAAAATCACCATGTTTTTCGACATCGTACCCTAACTCAATAATTCTCTGGACTGCAATGTTACTTAATTGTTGCGGGTCAAGATTAGCCCAATTCCTAAATCTACTTTGAAACACGTACCTCCCAAAATCACCATACATAGCAATTCCCCGACCATACTCTGTAACCATAGAATTAATAATGCGGTTTTGTGCCCAATAATAATCCTTATATTTCTTAGAGTTATAATCAAATTCTAATTTTTTAATATCATCATCTTGAGGTATTATTTCAGGAAAGTCACTTTTATAAGGAGGTCTTACTTTCACGACATTAACTTCAACATCCAAGCCTAAATAAATAGAATATTCAATAACCTCTCTTGCATAATCTCTTAAAAGCACATGGGGGTAGACATATTCGGAGCTAAATATAGTTTTATAAATGTACTCACTTAAACCTTTTAGACTTTGGAAGTCATCTGTTCTAACAGCACAACCGTAAGCCACAGCAAAAAGTCTTTCATATACATAGGGATCATTCACTCCTTCAAAATCTTTTAATACCAGAATAAGCACAGGGATGCGATCTTTAAGCAAACAAACCAAGCCTTTAGTTACAGCATCCCTTAAAAACCGATTAGAGCTTGTTAAAAACCAAGAAATCGTTTTTGCAGTCAACCTAATAGATTCATCAGACACATAGCTTTTATCTTCATTTGACCATGCCCAGTCTATTAATCTTTTAACACTATAATTTTCATCATATTTATTATGGATAAAT
>JAJDAS010000240.1 GCA_029261755.1 Nitrospinia bacterium | reverse complement strand
CTGTTTAATAATCGAGGGAGGGCTTCGCTTCGCTCCGGTTGGGTGGTCAAACTCCGCCGGAATCGGTGGTCAATAAAAACCGGAATGGCTGGTCAGTAAAAACCGGAATCGGTGGTCAATGTCACCGGAATACACACTTTGTAGCCATGCGAATACTAAAAGAAGAGCTTGAGGCTGAAGGCCCGGTTCAACTGGAACTCCTTGAGGAGACCAAATATAAATACCGTGTATTTGTAACCAGTCTAACTAAAAAACCGCATAAGGTGATCAAAGAGTATGATAAGAGGGCTGATTCGGAGAATCTTATAGGCGAAGCGAAACAAGAGGGTTTGGAAGCTATTCCTTCCAGTAAGTTTGCGAGTAACTACGCTTACTTTCAGATTGTAATGCTGACTTACAATATCTGGAGGTCATTCAAGTTGCTTGCGGGCCATGGTCTACAAGAAGAAAAGCCACCAACCCAAAAGGCTACGGAGAATATATCTTCCGGTATTTCCCCGTTTAGAGGTATCGTGGAAAACAAAATAAGGATTGCACGTTTAAAGCTTTTACTGATAGCCTCAAAGGTCACAAGCCACGGGAACACATGCAAGGTTAAATATTCCCAACATGATAGCAGAGTAGCTGGTTTATTTAGATTCATGGAATATTTAGATGAACGTCGAAGTCAGGCAAGGCCATGGCTGGATGGTAAGAGGTGGTTGTGTCAACACCTTCCAGCCTTGCAAATCAAGCAGGTAGCTCTGTCTACGTAACCTACGGTGCAAGAAATTTCTTGCACCAAAGGCTACAAAAACCTTTTTTGTTAACTTGGCCGAAAAAATTTCGGATTTACCGTTTGATTCTCCTGACCAAAGGCCCAGTGAAGAATTTTTAAGTACGCCGGGAGGCTGCTTTAGGAAATTCCTGGAGGCTTAACGGGTGAGCTGTATTCGGTGCAAGATTCAGGTATTAATTGAAAATCTAAGTGGTAGTGCAAGCGGATTTACAATGTTAGTATTTACTATATTGCTTGCATGGGTGCAAGTTGGTAATCAGGATTTCATTTCTAAATTTCAAAATTTATTAGAAAACTATTCTTTGCCTTCAAGCAAAATGGCAATTGTTATTTTCGGTTCGCTTGGAACCTTTTTAACTGTTGTTGCCTTGAATAATAGCTTTTTGGTGTTTCTTCATTTGTTTGTTCCGATTACTATTTTTTCATTTATATTTTATTACCTTTTTTTTCAATTTAATAATAGGTTGTCTAACAAAGAGACATATTCAAAAAGTAATTTTTTAAAAGAAAAGGAATCTATCTTAAAGCAAAAATGTTCTATAGATCCAAATCGGAAGCAAGAGATATTCAATGTTTTAAAAGAGCATTATCCAAAATTTCTTTCTTCAAGAAAGAAGCATCTGAAGACTTTAAAAGACAAGCAAATTGATTATTGTAAACCTGCATGGTTTGCTGTGGCTCCTACTAAATCTGTTCTTAATTCAAGGCTAATCTTGGGCTTTCAAAATAATGGTTGCTCTTATAGAGGAAAGGATGGAATTGGATGCTATTTTTGTGGTTTTTATGCGTCTGTAGCTTTTAAAAAAAAGCCAACTAATGATGAACTATTTGAACAATTTAATAAAGTTTTAGATAAAGTTCATACTAATGAATTTGATGTTTTGGAATTTGGAAATGATGGTTCATTCCTATGTGATAAAGAGTTTCAAGCATCTTTTAGGAAATCTATATACGCACGAATAAGTGCAGAATTGAATATAAAACGTTTATTAATTGAATCACGTTTAGAATTCATAACAGAAGAAAAAATTGCAAAAATCATAGAGTATTTTAGACAGGACCAAAAATTAGAAATTGGGATTGGTCTTGAGTCTCGTAATGATTTTGTTCGTGAAGTGTGCTTAAACAAAGGAATTAAAATCAATAAGTTTGAAAATAAAATTAAAACCTTATCTAAGTTCTAAGGTGGACCCCATGTCAAGACCACTTTGAGCCTTTTTTAAGTTACACTCATTGCTATTAATCTCGGGTTTTTAAATAAGCGCTTCCGTATCGAAGCCTGTGGGAAAAGGGTTGAAAAATGGGCTTTATTTTTCAATGCTTTTTCCATAGGCGAAGCACGAGTGGCTTCGAATTTAACAATTAAAAAAAATATGTAAAAGGTTTTCTTGTTGAACCTGTGGAACTTGTGGTAAACCACTCATGATTACGGAACCTGTGGGTAAGTTGTTGAAAAATGCAGTTTATTTTTCAATAGCTTATCCACAGGTGGAGTGAGTGGTTTTCCCCATTTCCACAGGTTTTTAAAAAAATCACTCCTCTAATCAAAATGAAAAAACCGAGGCGTTTTGTAGCCTAAAGCCTGATGCAGTCTTTTGTTATTGTAAAAGCTAAAATAGCGCCCTATGGATTCTCTGGCTTCTTGAACCGTCTGATACTCCCTCAAATAGACTTCTTCATATTTAAGGCTACGCCACAGTCTTTCGACAAAAATATTGTCTAAGGCGCGACCTTTCGAGTCCATGCTGACTTTTATCTTCCTCATAAGCAATGGGCTTAAAAAGTTTGCCGAAGTAAATTGAACGCCTTGGTCTGTATTAAATATTTCCGGTTGCGGATGGCTGCCCAGAGCATCCAGAAGGGCTTCAACGCAGAACCCTGATTCCAGGCAATTGCTGAGCCTCCAAGAAAGAACATATCGGCTGTACCAATCTATAAGGGCCGTGAGGTATAAGAACCCAGACGGCAAGCGGATATATGTGATATCCGTACTCCATACAAAATTGGGCCTGTCAATACTCACACCTTTTAAAAGATAAGGATATACCTTATGGTCATGTCTCCTTTTGCTTAAATTAGGCTTTGGGTAAATAGTTTCAAGCCCCATCAAACGCATCAAACGCTGGACCCGTTTCCGATTAACCGGATGACCAAGGCCGCATAAATAGGCCGTCATCTTTCGACTACCATAAAATGGTGTTTCCAGGTACTGGCGATCAAGCAAATCCATCAAATGAAGATCATGGGCGTCCATTGGGACAGCCGCATAGTACAACGATCCTTTAGAAAGAGACAGAAGCTTACATTGCCTGTTGAGGCTCAGAGAGGGATGAGCCCAATCCACCAAATTTCTTTTTTCTGTTGTTGGTAAGTTTAAATATTTTTTTTTAGCCAGTCATTCTCGACTTTAAGCTGGCCTATTTGACGGTAAAGCTCTTCGATTAGTTTTTCTTCTTCCTTCTGGTTCTTATTAGGTTTGCTGGAAAACACCAATGGAAGGCCTTTGATAGCCTCATTTTTCCATCTTTGGATCATAACCCTGTTAACACTATGCCTTGATGATAACTCCGACATGGTGTGCTCTGCCTTTATTGCGTCAATGGCAACTTTAGACTTAAAGTTGGAAGTATAGCTTTTTCGCATTTTTGCCCCTCCTGAAAATTAGGAGATTATAGCAAAAGTGTAACTTAGCTACTGGTTCAGAAATTGGGGTCCATTATATTCCCAGGAAAGCAAATTGGTGTTGTTGTTTATATATTGGTGAAACCACCGGGTTTGAATGATATGGAAAGTATTGAAGATGCGTTTAAAACAATCGAATATTTATACAAACTTAGCAATGAGTCTGGAATATCGATTGTTCCGAAATTAGAACCTGCTGTTATATCGAAAGGAACTATGCAAGAGGCTCTCTTTCTTAATGATAAATATTTTCCACTTTCTTATTGGTCGGTAATTGAAATCATTACAAAAGCTAGGCTTAAGGTAAAAGATAATTTGCAAATTAGAATTGGCGGAAGACATGATATGGATGAAATCGTAAAAGTACCAGCACTATATGAGGAAAATGGGACATTGGAACCCTACGATTATATCGTTTATGATGCGATTCAAAATTTTAATCAGCATCAAAACTTAATCAAGCTGTTTAGTAGCATTCTTGAACATATTATAGATATTGATACTGAAAAGGTAAATGTCGGGAAAAATTTTTATGAATGGAAAAAAAATGCGGAGATAAAATTAACCAACATAGAGGAGTTTATAGATAAAAATAAAAAAGAAATTATTAATGAATTTAATAAAATTAAAACTTCAAGAGACTATATATTATTCCATAAGGATTTATCGAGAGTATTGATTGATATCGAAGAAACTGATAAATCTCAAGAACGAGCTAATCAACTATACAAAAATAACAGTAAGAAATGTGTTGCTAATGATGTGCAATTATTTGTAAATTCCATATTCGCAACAAATGCAACTTTTGATGGTTGGCGACCGAAAGTGGTTTCTTATGTGTTTGAAATGGATAAAAGAAAGAACTTAAGAATTAACATTGATTTAGTTAATTTAAATGACAACCAAAGCAGATATGATTTGTGGGTACTTATTCCCAGTCAACCTGAAAATGAGAAAAGCTATGTACGGAAATTTAAAACTTTATGCTTCGTCAGGTGAATTTGTGGGTTAATTCTGGCTCTGGTAAATCCCCAAGCACATGATACAAAGCTAATTCAGCGATTTTAAACGATTTAAACCCATAGGATTTTCTCATAGTGAGTTTTGCTTTGTTATTAAAACCCT
>JAJDAS010000239.1 GCA_029261755.1 Nitrospinia bacterium | reverse complement strand
AATCCAGGCTATGAATGGGTTTTCGAGGACAAAGATACCTTTGCCGTAGAAAAACTGGACGGAACCAATATCAAGCTCAGGACCGAAAAAGGCAGGCTTGTGGCCTTGCAAAATCGCAAAAATGTAATTGACCCTCTCCAGGTCATCAAGGGAAAAACCTTTATCATAGAAGGCGTGTTTCGATCCATCGGCAAAGGCTATGTTGAAGCGGATGGAGAGCAGGCCGGCGAATTGATCGGACCCAAGGTGCAGGGCAATCCTTATAAACTGGATTTCCACGAATGGTATCCCTTCTCCAAGGCCATTGACCATCTTCGGTATAAATCTTTTTACGACCACGACCGGACATTCGACAATTGGAGTTCCTGGTTCAAGGATTGGCTCGTATCCCGTTTATATACCAAGCAGGCATCGAAGACCGGGGCAACCGATAAAGTCTTTGCCGAAGGCGTAATCTTTTACAATCTGAGAAGGAAGGAAGAGGGCAAAACCTGGAGGGCAAAGCTACGCCGGGATATGTTCCTCTGGTACTACGAGGGAATCGAGGTTTTCGATTACGACAAGCAGGGCCGTGATGAAGAGGAGAATCAGGAGAAGTTTGATTAAGAGGAGCTTTTAACTGTTATGCCCTCTGTCCTCCGTCTTCTGTCCTCCTACCACCTGGTTTTTACTCGTCACTTGTCACTGAACTTTCTCTCTGCCAAAGATCAGGAAATACTGGTAAGGGAGAAAATCAAACTCCTCAATTAAAACATAACCGGCGGAGGTGATCTCCCGCACCACCTCATCTTTGGCAAGGCGCATCTTCATGGGCGGGCCTTCCGCCGTGGGTTCCTTTTTGAAGTCCACTATGGCCAGACGGCCACCGGACTTCAACCCCTTGGCCACCAAACCGAGATAAGCCGGGCGATTTCCGATATGATGGAGGGTGTCGCAGATAAAAGCCACGTCCAGAGAACCTGCCGAAAGCAGGGGATCATCCAGTTTGGAAAGAATGGGAATGATATTTTTTAGCCCCTCTTTTTCCACTCTTGCCTTGACGTAGTCCACCATTTTCGGCTCCACATCCACAGCGTAGACCTTACCCTTCTCCCCTACCCTTTTGGAAAAAAGCACGGAAAAGTATCCCGATCCCGCCCCGATATCCGCAACGGAGTTTCCCGGCTCCAGCTTCAGGGAATCCACCACCTTCCCTGGCATTTGCCATTTTGCCCTTTCAGGATCTTCGAACATCCTGATGTACTCCTCCACCGGCCTGGAACCCATTCCGTGTTTATGTTGCTTATGATGCTTCCCGTGAGGTTCCTTAGAATGGCCGTGATGCCCTGCAAAGACTATCGGCTGCTGAAAGGCCCAAAGGGATACGATGGCCGCAAAGAGAATCAACGATTTTTTAGTTTTCATTTTTCAACTCCTCTTCGTGTTAAAATGATGAATGTTTTTATGGGGTTCAGGGTTGAAACCAGAATCTGACTGGTTTCAATCATTGTAAAACTATTTCATCTTAATTTCTACGAAATGATCACCAAAGATATTTGAAATTTTTCTTCCTCAAGAAAAAAACAGAAAAATGCCTAAAACCTTAATTAGCCACAGAAGTCCGCAGAAATGCACAGAAAAATCGGGTTAAGATTCTGTGTAGTTCTGTACTACAAACCTATGATTTTTGTTTAACACAGTTTTACTCGTAACCATTTAAAATAAAAGACTTTTTTTGCCGCTAAATTCACGAAGGACACGAAGGAAAAAAAAATTCTTACTTCTTCGTGTATCTTCGCGATCTTTGCGGCTAATTATCTTTTTGGTTGCGGCTGCGCCGCGCTGTGTCCTTCTGTATCTATTATTTTATTAATTCTGAATGAAAGAAAAATAATGCACGAACTCTCCGTTACCCAATCCATTTTGGATATCGTCTTCGATCACGCCCGGAAAAACCAGTCCCGAAAGATCCTGAAGGTGCATCTGGTGGTAGGAGCCATTTCCGGCGTGGTTCCGGATTCCATCCAATTCTGCTTCGAGGCCCTTACCAAGGAGACAATAGCGGAAGGAGCGATGCTAGAGATCGAAAAAGTTCCCTACACCGGAGAATGCGCCAGTTGCTCCAAATCTTTTGAATTGTCGGACTATATCCAATCATGTCCGGATTGCCGATCCAACGACATTGAAATAACGGGTGGGCGGGAGCTATACGTGAAGGAGTTTGAAGTAGAGTGAGGTTTTATTAATGGGCAAAGGGGGAAAAGTTTCCATATCGAGAAAGGCAAAATGGACTTTGCTTTCTCTAACTGCCATGGTTCCCATGGGCTTTTCAACCAAGTTTTACCATGGCCCGGCTGAAGAATGGGTGAACGATTCCCTTGGTGGAGTCTTTTACGTGATCTTTTGGTGTCTCTTGTTTTTTTTGTTTTGGAAGGACGCCAGGCCCTGGTTCATCGCCATCCTGGTCTTCGTTGCCACCTGTTTTTTGGAATTTCTACAGTTGTGGCATCCTCCTATTCTGGAATTCTGCAGAAGCTTTTTTCTTGGTCAAACTATCCTTGGCGTTACTTTTTCCCGGGCCGATTTTCCTTACTATTTCCTGGGCGGCGTCCTTGGCTGGCTTTGGATGAGATGCCTGCGGAACGTGGCAGGTGGTTCGTAAGATGGGAATTGGAAAGAAAAACAATTTTAGCCAGCTGCTGCCCCGGTGGAAACTAATATCTTCTTGGACTCATGGGACGACTTCTATCCGGTTCCCAGTCGTCATCCATCATTTGTGATGGGGTGGAAGAAATAGGAGCGCTGAATAATTGTGCCGAGCTTTTCATTGCTTCTCGTTGTTGCGATTGTTGAGTTTCCTGCGCAGACGTTATTCCAGGCATGGTGAATACATTGCCGGCGCTTGCCGGAGCAATACCAAAACTTAAAGAGTGCCGAGTCGCCTCGGATGCCACATCATCTAACCGGTCAAAACCCATTGAAGATGAAGACTCACCTGATCTCAGAGCATCTTCACGTCTAAATCGGTCCCAATAGCCATGAGATTTTCCTCTTCTGTCAAAGAACTCTACTCCTTTTGCAGTAGGATGTTGCGCGGAACCATGGGTAGTGCTAAATCCGGTCATCTTTGTTGGCATTCTCATCATGGAGATTGTAATCATTTTTCTTATCAACCATAGTTTCTGAACTTTTGATTTATGTACGGATCCGATCCCTTTAAGCATGAAATAAACAGATGCTGTGGAAACATGCTCATCCATACCCGTATTAGCTGCCCTCCACAAGCTTGAAAATCGCTTTTTATTACCACTTAACCCTTCACTAATAGCTCTCATAACCAACTTCTCATTTTGTATAGTCATACCAGCTGCCAATTTGTAGGCTAAAATTTTTGCCTGCCGCCTTTTCTCTCCTCTCATTCTAGCTTTTATCTGCAAAGGACTCATTTTTTTCGTTTCTCTTCCCATTTTTCTTCCCAGGTATTCAAACTGAGTATTCATTTTTGCGTGTCTCTGAGGGCGGTCGAAGTCGTCACCGTGCACACTTATTTGTTTTTTTGAATATCGGGATAGGACCGCTCCTCACGGAGC
>JAJDAS010000238.1 GCA_029261755.1 Nitrospinia bacterium | reverse complement strand
CGCAAGTAAATATAAACACCTATCAAAAAAGGTTCAAACCTTTTTGCCATGCCGTCAATAAAGGCCCATAAAAAAGGCCACAGAAAAGAGTTGAAGAAACCTGGCTTTTCCATCTCTTCATTGACCATGTGGCCGGAAAGGGCCTGCATTTCAGCAAAAAAAACATACATCAGATGTACCAGCAGCAGGATGGATAAGGCTTCGAGATAAATCCTCTTTTGCTTTGGATAAAAAAAAAGAGCGCCGACATAATCGCCAGCGTCAAAGGCGCATTGAAGGTATATTTGCTTGTTGCCGCCAGATCAACACCAACCGTTAACGCCTTCCGCCCTCTTTCTATCTGAAAAACCGCCTTGGTCTTCTCCTTTTGAGCATTAACCCCTTTAAAATCGATGTCTTTTGCAAAAGCGGTGAAATGAGACACCATATAGGTAAGCCCCTTTGCATAGCCTTCTTTCATCTGAAGCCATAAAAAAAGAAAAAAGGCATAGGAAACCGCAAAAATCAACAAAGAGATAAATATGTCTTTTTTAGACAGCTTCTTTGTCAACATAATTCAAATAGACCAGGAAGGTTAGCACCGCAACGGCTATCATTACGCCTTGGGCCACATAGATATGCATGATCTCAAATAATGATTGGAAATACACCGCAGAATAGGCAAGCGCCAGGATTCTGAAAAAATTAAGTCCTTGAATGATGAGAAACCCGGCCGCAATCCCAAACATTTTCTTTTTCCAGGAACCGGGAAAGACCAAGACAGCAATGCAGTATATCATTACCGTTTCAAGTCCGTTACAGCCAAAACCAATTTCCAGTGAGATGGAAGGCAGATGGATAATGGAACCTTGAGCGCTACAGTGAAGTTGAACCAAACCCAGCGCTTTGGCGGTAAGAAAAGCAATATTCTCATTGTACATGCCATCGATATCGATGACATTCTGTACAGGCTTATAATCCTTGATCAGGACAAATATCAGCATCAATAAGACATAATTTATTATAAATGCTTTGATGCTTATCCTGTTTTTTTCTTTTTGAACCTGATTCGGAGACGAGTCAACTTTTTTTTTCTTCTTTATCGACATGGAAAGAGTATTGAAAGAGTAGTTACAAAACCGGTAAGTGATGGAGTACCGGAGTATTGGAGTACTGGAAGTTTAGTTGAAGAATTCTCCCGGTCACTCCACCATTCCATCACTCCATCACTCCACCGGTGCCGGTAAACGGTAACCTTGTGAAAAGCGTACGGAAAAACCCGTAAACACATATCAAAACAGTCCCTACGGCAGATTTGACTGACATCGCTCGCATATTTCGGGATGGTTGGCATCTGTTCCAACGGATGTTTGGTACATCCAGCATCTGGAACATTTCTTTCCGCCTGCTTGCGAAACTCCTATTTTCAGGCCCGAAACCTCCTCACCTGCATAAGCATCTTCAAGAGCATTTTTCTCAGGCAAAAGGTTAACCGATGAAACAATGAAAAGTGAACAGAGGTCGCTATCCTCCCCGCTCAAAATTCCATGAAGTTCTTCCGGCACATACAGATCAACTTGTGCATCCAGGGACTGCCCAATGGTCTTTTCCCGGCGGGAAATTTCCAGGGCCTTGGAAACCTCTGATCGAATAGCCACAATCTTTTCCCATTTTTCTGCGAGTTTTTCGTCAATGTTCTCGGTACTTTCTTCAGGAAAAGAGGCCATGTGGACGCTACCCATTTCAGGATCTCTCCCTGGAATATACCGCCATACCTCTTCCGCCGTAAAGGATAAAACCGGGGCGGTGAGCCGTACCATGTCCCACAATATTTTATAGATCACCGTCTGAGCCGCGCGGCGTCCCTTGGAGTTTGGCTTGAAGGTGTATAGCCGATCTTTCAGAATGTCCAGGTAAAAAGAACTCAGGTCCACCGTGCAAAAATTCTGGAAGGAATGGTAAAGCACATGGTAATTGTGTTCTGCGTATGCCTTGTGAATCCGGTTGATCAGTTTTTGTAGACGATGCAGCATCAGTTTATCGATTTCAAACAGACCTTCAAACTCCACCTTGTCTTTTTCAGGATCGAAATCATCAAGATTTCCAAGAATAAATTTGAATGTGTTCCGGATCTTTCTGTATGCTTCTGTAAGTCTCTTCAGGATCTCACCGGAGACCCTGATATCTTCCCGATAGTTTTCACTGGCCACCCAAAGTCGCAGGATTTCGGCACCATATTGTTTGATGATTTTCTCTGGCGCGATGACATTTCCGGCAGATTTGGACATCTTCTTCCCTTTCCCATCCACCACGTAACCGTGGGTGAGAACCTTTTTATACGGGGCGGAACCCCTGGTGCCCACCGACGTCAGAAGAGAACTCTGAAACCAGCCACGATGTTGATCGCTACCCTCCAGGTACATATCCGCCGGCCAGGTGAGACCATCCCGCGCTTCCAATACGGCGGCATGGCTAACGCCGGAGTCGAACCAGACGTCGAGGATATCATTTTCCTTCTCAAAATCCGCTTCGCCGCATTTTTCACACTTGGTCCCCTGGGGGAGAAGTTTTGCAATGTCATCATCAAACCATACATCCGCCCCCTCCTTTTCCACGATGTCGGCCACATGGTTAGCTACAGCTTGAGAAGCCAGGGTCTCTCCACAACCTCGGCAGTAAAAAACGGTGATGGGTACCCCCCAGGAACGCTGGCGGGAAACGCACCAATCGGGCCGTCCTTCCACCATGTTGAAAATCCGCTCCATACCCCACGAAGGAACCCATTGGGTATTTTTTATTTGCGCTATGGCTTTACTGCGCAGGTCTTCCTTTTCGAGAGAGATAAACCACTGCGGGGTAGCACGGAAGAGAATAGGTTTCTTACATCGCCAACAATGTGGATATGAATGCTTGATGCTTTCCGTGAACAGGAGGAAGCCGTCTTCTTCCAATTTCGCGATGATATCCTTATTGGCCGAGAAAACCTCCATTCCACCAAAATGTTCCACATCGGAAATGAACTTTCCATGGTCATCCACCGGATTATAAACCTCCAGCCCGTACTGCATTCCAATTGCGTAGTCCTCCTGTCCATGTCCCGGCGCCGTATGCACACAACCGGTTCCCTGCTCCAGGGTCACATGGTCTCCCAAGATCAATTTGGATTCCCGGTCAATAAACGGATGTTGGCAGACCAACCCTTCCAGCTCATCCCCTTTAATTTCTAAGAGGGTTTGAAGATTGCCGAGGGAACATTTTTCCGCCACTTCATTCAAGAGTTCCTTCGCAAGGATATAGACTCGGCCATCTGATTCCACCACGGAATATTCAAAATTCGGGTGGACACATACCGCCAGGTTTGCGGGCAAAGTCCACGGGGTGGTGGTCCAGATAAGAACAGACACCTCTTTGCCGGCCAGATCGGGAAAGGATTCCCCTATATCCGATTTCACCGGGAAGCGAACATAAATGGAGGGAGAGGTGTGGTCATCGTACTCCACTTCCGCCTCTGCCAGGGCCGTTCTACATCGCGCACACCAATGAATGGGCTTCAAACTCTTGTAAAGGGAGCCATTGTCCATGAACTTGCCCAATTCCCGTACAATTTGGGCCTCGTATTTGTAGTCCATGGTGAGATAAGGATTGTCCCAATCGGCAAGCACACCCAGCCTTTTGAACTCTTCACGCTGGATATCCAGGAATTTCTCCGCGTATTTCCTGCATTCCTCCCGAATTTGCCTCTTGGTCATATCGACCTTGGCTTTCCCAAGTTTCTTATCCACTTGATGCTCAATGGGCAGGCCATGGCAATCCCAACCTGGAACATAAGTAGCATCGTAGCCTTGCATGGCTGCGGCTTTCACCACGATGTCTTTAAGAATCTTGTTCAAGGCGGTGCCCATGTGGATGTGTCCATTGGCATATGGAGGGCCGTCATGGAGAATAAACTTTTCTTTGTGCTTCGATCTTTCTCTTATCTTTTGATATAGACCGTCGCCTGTCCACTTCTCAAGGATTTCCAACTCTTTCACGGCGAGATTGGCCTTCATGGGGAAGTCGGTTTTAGGAAGATTTAGGGTTTCTTTATAGTCCATTCATTTCCTCATCGATTATTGTAAGAACTTGTTAATTAAGGTATTTTTTTGCCCGTAATTTCAGGTTTTTTAATGATAACATAATAGTCTGATTTAATTAAACCTGGCCCCGGCCTATCGCGCCGCTAAATTGTAACAAAGGGAATATTGTGACATAATTTATAAACAAACTACATGTTTAGATAGCCTTAAGTAACGAAAAACAAAGGATTGAACTCATGCAAGTACTTGATTTTGAAGAACCTATTTTTACTTTGGAACAAAAGGTAGAAGAACTGACAGCCTTATCTAATAAAGATAGCATCGACGTGTCGGAAGAAATCAGAAAACTGAAGAAGAAGATCAGGAAGAAGCAGAGAGATATTTTTTCGAAGATGACCAGTTGGGAAAGAACTCTCATGGCCAGGCATCCCGATCGTCCATATACAAAAGATTATATTGACAGGATCATTACCGATTTCATGGAGATGCATGGAGACAGGGCCTTCTCCGACGGGCCTTCCATCGTAGGAGGTATCGGAAAATTGGAAGGAAGGTCCGTGGTGGTTATTGGGCATCAAAAGGGAAGAGACACCAAGGAGAAGCTATATAGAAATTTTGGGATGTCCCTGCCGGAAGGTTTTCGTAAAGCACTCCGGTTAATGAAATTCGCGGCAAAATTCAAGAAACCTATCATCGCTTTCATGGATACTCCGGGAGCATTTCCAGGAATTGAAGCAGAGCAGCGCGGCCAGGCGGAAGCAATTGCGGAAAACCTGAAAGTGATGTCTCTTCTGCCTGTGCCCATGATCTCCATAGTCATTGGCGAAGGAGGCAGCGGTGGAGCGCTGGCAATCGGAATGGGAAACAGGGTGCTTATGATGGAAAACGCGGTCTATTCGGTGATTTCACCGGAGGGATGCGCGGCGATTTTGTGGGGAAGCAACGATAAAATGAGGGAAGCAGCCGATGCACTTAGTATCACGGCGCCCCACCTTAAACAGCATGGGTTCATTGATGAGATCGTGAAAGAGCCTCTGGGAGGCGCCCATAAGGATTACGACCACTCTGCTTCCATTGTTCGAAGGACTTTGAGACGCCAATTAAACGATCTAAGCGCCATGTCTTCCGAAGAATTAATTAATCAGCGATTAGAAAAATATCGATCCATGGGTGAGTTTTCTGAAACTTAGAAAACTTAAATACCTGGCCCACGGAAAACACGGAAAGATACGGAAAAGTTTTATGAAATGCGCCGCATGTGAACAAAATTTAGTTAAAAAGGTAACAGAGCTTGATTTGAGGGTAAATGATAAATTGCACTTAGTAAAGGATGTGGAGTTGGAAGAGTGAGTAAACTGTGGTGAAAGGGTTATCGATCCCGCAGTATCCGAGAGAATTTTTAATATGATCAGTTCCAAAAAATATCAACTGAAATCCCTTGATTTGCCAGTGGTTGAATTGGCATCCGCATAGTACCAAAGTTGAATTGTTTTTTTCGTGCCTTTTCGTTGGCGAGTTGTTTGGAGTTTCAACTCAGAAAAAGCCAAAAAAAAACCACCGCCAATGGCGGTGGTTTTTTAAATAAATCGAAAAACTGTTCCCAGTTTATTTTTTCTCCTGTTCTTTCAATGCCTCTTTCCTGCTCAGCCTGATCTTACCCTGATGGTCAATTTCAAGGACCTTAACCAAGACCTGCTCTCCCACTTTAAG
>JAJDAS010000237.1 GCA_029261755.1 Nitrospinia bacterium | reverse complement strand
CCAACCTTTAAATAGGGTTAAAGGGATAAGTACGTGCTGATTATGGCAAAATAGTCGTTGACGCAAAAGAATTGTCGGTAGAGCCCGAAAACTATTTACTTAGCAAATAGTTATTAGTCTTATTGCTCCGCTGCTGCGATTGCTTCTGCAAGAGACTCTAAAGTTTGGTTTTAAATCAGCGTGGGACTCTACGGTGGAATTATGTTCTGACGAACTAAACAATTTATCAGGATATGGCATGTGGTCAACAACTTCTACGATATCACCATATGTCAGCTTTTTGGATTTAATAAAGCTCGCTAATTTGCAAACACTTTGATTTTTCTGTTTAACATGAAAACTCTCCTCAGTTGAAGTACATTTTGAATTATCAGCTTGTTCCAATGATACTCATTCCTCTTAATTACGGAAAAAACCCATATTTACTTTATTTAGTTGTGATTAGTTTATATAGCGTAGCAGTTACGCCAAGCAAACAATCAAAGATGGTGTTTTTAGTATTATATTAGGCGCAAGTCTTGGGAGGGAAGCACCTTCGAGAGGTATACAGGTGAATTGACGGTTGAAGGGGCTATTTTGAAAAAAAATCGGGAAAATCGGAAAGTCTGCTTTCACGGGCTTTGGGAGGTCAGACTAAAACATGAATCGCTTTTGGAAGTACCGTGGCCTTGAAAGAAGGATACCTGAAAAGTTCACCATCAATATTAATTGAGTGGCTTACTTTCGTGTCTATGCTGAACTCTTTTACCTGCATATAATCAAGGATAGGGGAGTCCAAATGTTTTCCCTTGAATACTTTGGGAAAGAGATTTAACAATTGTCTTCTTGTAGCCTTACGAACTATGAGCAAATCAAGAAGCCCATCATCGACCCTCGCCTTAGGGGCTATTTTCATTCCTTTGCCGGTATGAACGGTGTTGCAAGCTATAATAAAAATAAAATTATCTTCAAACAGTTTACCCTCAACGGACAATCTTGCAGAAAAATTTTTCAGTTTCAAGATTTCATAAAGGGTTGCCGCATCGTACCTTCGTTTTCCAAACCATCTTATCTTTTCAGCCACTTCATTAATTTCAGCCACCATTCCCCACCCTGCCACGTTAAAGGAAAAAACCTCCTTATCCGCAAATTTTACCGAAATAATGTCAATTGGCCTATGGTTCAAGCGAACAATGCGTTCAGCAGCCTTTATTGGATTCAGACAATCCATATCATGCATGAATGAATTCCCAGTCCCACCCGTTATCAAGCCGATGGGCAGCCGTTTTTTATCTTTCCGGGACAGCATTCCATTGATTATTTCATGTATGGTTC
The DNA here is from genome assembly GCA_029261755.1 of Nitrospinia bacterium. Classification (GTDB taxonomy): domain Bacteria; phylum Nitrospinota; class Nitrospinia; order JACRGO01; family JACRGO01; genus JACRGO01. The sequence continues at coordinate 1,858 of JAJDAS010000237.1, read as the reverse complement.
CATCGCCGCCAATGGCGCAAAACCCATCAAAGGCAGCAAAATCCATTGAATTTGCAATTTCTTCCGCATGGCCTTTGTATTGTGTTTCCAGAAGGGTTAAATTGGCATTGTTTCTTTTAAAAACCTTATCGATTTTTTTTAGTACTTGCAAACCCTTTTTTTCACCACCTTCAGGGTTTACGAGAAGAATGAAATGATTTGCCATTGTGAAAATTTAAAAAATTTTTGTATTACTGTTGCTCATCTCGAATTAATTATCTATTTTATAACTGTCACTAAACAGTCATTGTCTTTCAAGAATCTTTTTATATTTATTTAATCTATCAAGCCATTTGTCCTCTATGAAGCGTTGTTGGAGAAGACTTAAAGTCATTTCAGGAATGTTGGATGCCTTGGATATTCCTTCCAACAAATCTTTAGTTTTGCAGGCAGTAATAAAATCAAAAACCGTTCTTACCCCCAACTTGTTGAGATTTTGGTAATCATCTTTCAGATAGACGTATAGCTTTGCTTGTCCAATCCAGTCGATAAGCTGTTTGGCGTTATAGGAGGTCTGGGCAAGTAACTCAAGCAAATTTGATTCTGCCAGGTTTTGCGCGTTATCAATCCCTATCTCACTCAGCCTTGCTCGATTAAATGCGTTCATTCCCTCCATCATGTTTAATGGTAACTTATGGGCTTTTCCTACTTTCTTACTATTTAAATGATTAAAAATCTTCTCCTTTATCCCTCTTACAAAAACCTCGGGAAACCATCCGACAAAGAAGGCAACAACAGGCAACCAATCATATGGTACTGAAATTATAGGGGATTTTGCTTGCGAACTTACTGAAAGCATTAAGCCAAACAAGGTACAAATAACCATTCTAAGCCCAGAGCTATAGTAAACTCCCGGCGTAAGATCATAGGTTAGTACTCTCTTAATAATATTCATTGTGGACCATGTAAAGGCGCCCAAAAAGGCCATGGCCATTACGACCAAATTTGTCATTTGAATTGTTTTGAGGTCTATCCCCTCTTTACCAAAAGAAAGTACCACAAACAAGATATTAGAATTATGAAAACAAGGGTTTTGAATAATGCGAAGGCCAAAAAAGAGTTGAAAAAAACCTAACATACATATTAGAGTCGCAAAAGCTATAGGAAGCCAAAAATCTTTTGGCGAAAATTCATCACTGATGGCTGGTACAATTAGTCCATCGGAACCTTCACTCACTTCCAAAAGCTTAAGCGTATTTTGATACCTCTCTACCTTCCGGTTTAATCTGAACTTAAAGAACGAAACTGCAGATATAATCATGAAGGAACACAATAAGAAGATAGTAAAAGCTTCAAGTGTCAAAATGAACCAGGACATTTCGATATTCCCTCCCTTAAAAATTAATTCAGTTTTATTGAACATGGATGAGTCGTATTCATTTCATCCTTGGTTTTCAATACTATTGTTGAACCTGGTATCGGAAATATGCAGTTTGCGCCAGAGGGCAAAACCGGAATTAACCGTTCGATAAACTTGTCTGAGTTTGTAGAAGGTACTACCCTCAAGTCTTCATCTTTATCAGGAAAAGGCTCAAAAAAATTTTCCCAGTGGCTCAGTATTACATACTTCGGTTTTAAACTGTCTATGATCTCTTCCGGGTAATTATGGACCTGATTGAAGGCCGCAACACAGGCAATGGAGAGGTCTACTGAATCCTGCCTGTGTTCTGCGTTCAATTCAGGCAGAAAACCTTTGGGTGGAGTAGACGCGGAATCCTGGAAGTGAATGCGAAAATCTACCTCCCCCCCCTTCGCCAAAAAATCCATTACATAGGTAAAAGTTTGCCCTTCTTTCCATCCCCAGCCACATTTTGGAGTA
>JAJDAS010000236.1 GCA_029261755.1 Nitrospinia bacterium | reverse complement strand
TTAATAACAAAGCAAAACTCACTATGAGAAAATCCTATGGGTTTAAATCGTTTAAAATCGCTGAATTAGCTTTGTATCATGTGCTTGGGGATTTACCAGAGCCAGAATTAACCCACAAATTCACCTGACGAAGCAACTTTTTTTGTGACTACTCAGGTTGTCAGGTTCAAGGTTTAATGGCTGAAAGCCTAGTTGTAAAGGCCTCCAAACGTCCTGAACAAACAAGATTTTAGCTTTTAGGCTTGGAGTCCCGCCAGGCGGAATTCAAGCCTTCCACGATACTCTCCCTGGGGTGAATCTTGGTCGGTTTTTACCAAAATTGTTATGCTCTAAGACCGTTCATAATACCAGTGCCGCACGTTTGTTTTGGTGGCCATGATTTACTTTTGTTTGTAAGGGTTTAGTCCTTTCGATTCCGCCCAAGCGGTACTCCAAGCCTTACCCAGTAATGTTGCCCGGATGGTGTCCTTAGATCTATAACCGTGAACCTGGAACTTTGAACCTGAGTAGTTACCTTTTTTTATTTAATTCTGGAAGGAAACCGTGGGGTCATATTTTGTCAAATAACAAAATATTTTCCAGTTTCTTTCTCAAGTTTTTGTCTTTGGAAAGACGTTCTTTAAAGCGGCTGACCACCTTGCTGACTGCGGTCCCGGTTATCCCACCATACCTTTCCCCCGTCTCTTTTAAAGGAAGGCCGCAATAATTAACTATAAGGTAAATGATCGCCATTCTGGGGATGTTGTTATAAACGGAAGATTGAAAAATCTTTTTTTCAACTTTAAACTCCTTGCACACGCGTTCCTCAAGTTTGCCAATCGGAATAGTAGGCTTCAACGGCTTGATACCGGTAAAATCTTGAGAGGTAAAATCGACCCATTTGTCCACAATTTTTTTTACCCACTTTTCGCTTCCCAGTACCCAGCCGCCTGACGCCTCCAATCCCGGGTTTTCTCCTTTTTTCATTCCTTCACGGACGAACTCCAGGTATTTTCTCTCCGCAACGCCTTTTTTCTTCCCAAAACAAACGGACAACCATTCCCAGTACAATGTAAAGTACGAATTAATTTTTTTTCCTGAAATTTCGTACAGGCTGCTCCATTTGTACTTTTCCGGCGCCTTAACCATTCCAGCCCTATAGGGATTTAAATGAATATACCGGCTGAGTTCTAAAAGATAAGCCTCTTTCTCCACTAACATGGCCTTGAATCGGCCCTGAAACAGATGCCCCGGCCTTTTATGTCGTCGGCTGAAATACGACGCATAATCGCCGTTCAGACGTTGGACAGCTCGGGATAAATTTCCCAAGGGGGTTTCTATGAGAAGATGGTAATGGTTGGTCATGAGCACGAAGGAGTAGATGATGATCTTATATCGTGCCTCCACCTTTCCAAGGATTTTACAAAATTTATCTCGATCCTCATCATCCAGAAAGATATCTTCCTTCCGATTTCCTCGGTTCATCACATGGTAAAACGCGCCTTCATATTCTATTCTTGCGGGTCTGACCATGAAAAAATTATATCACTATTTTAAATTTTGTCAACTGACGGGATGTGACCCCAATTTTTCATTTCAATTTTTCAGAGAGATTATTCCGGCAGGATTGTGAATGCCTTTTTCCCATGAATTCGGTAAGAGTTGAACCCTCTTTTATCTAAAGTAAAAACGTCGCAGATGCCGGTTTCCCCTGCTAAAACAACAAGTGTGGCATCTGCAAAGTCCATGGGTATGTCGTGGTATTTCTCCATGAGCACCGTAGCTCTTTTCAAGCTCTCCATGGATTGCGATATAAGTGTCGCGGCCCCATTCAAGATAAAATCAATACATATTTTTTGCACCCTAGAAGATGGGCCGAGCAAATAAACCGCTTCGGTGAGGACAGGTTCGGTGGTCAGGAGTTCCCCTCTGAAATTTCTAAAAAAGTTCGCGACCCGTTGGTGGTTTCTTTCACTTTTATCAAGCAGCGCGACAAAAGCGCCAGTATCTAAAAGAATATTAGGCATTTTTTCTAAATTGTCTTAATAGGTGTTTTCGGTGCGATTCACCAAGATCAGAAATACCGCTTGAGACACTTCCAATAAGATTTTTGGCCTTATCGTATGGCTTTTTTTCATTTTCTCTTTGAAACTCCTCTAAAAATTTTTGCAAAGCCATCCTTGCCACATCCGATCGTTTGATGTGGAATTTTTTTGCGAAACTTTTTATTTCTTTATCCAAGCTATTCGGCAACCTGACTGTTAACTGACTCTGCATCTTGCAACCCTCCTTTTTTTAATTAAACTCATTGCATTGCAAGTGAAACACAATGCAATGCATTTTGTCAACTACCCGTGGTTCGAATTCATTCATCTATTGCAACGACAGACTCGTTGTATTATTAGCAAAGTTTTTCAAGAGCAATACAAAAAACAAGTTTAACGCAGAGGTCGCAGAGAGAGCAGAGGAAAGGGCCGAGGGACGAAAAACACTCGTTCCAGTGACTTGTAGAACCGTAACCAAAAAAATAAACTGTGCTATAAAAAACAAAAAAAAGAATTATCACAAAGAGAAAAAGAGGAAAAGAGGGTAAAAGAATAATTATTTTTTTGCTTTTCCTCTGCGGCCTCTGCGAACTCTGCGTTAAAAATGAATTGACACAGAAGGACACAGATTTTTTATGATAATGTTCTTAGGGAGTATTATGCCAAATGAGATAATATTTTCCATTTTTTCTGCAAGCTTTTTCAAACTGTGCAACTGACTCATGTGAAACCAATTTCCGGCTTGACAATTAACAGCTCATTTTTTTACAGTAGGCACTCTTGTTTTTACTAAATAAACCCATGGCATACAAAAACATATCCAACAATGACCGGGAGGAAGGGTTTCGAGAGGCAATTGATATTTTGAAAACGGTTTTGGTCGAATTGAAGGAAAAACATACCGTTAAAATAAACACCACGAATACCTACGGACCGCGCCGTTTGGTGGGCGAAGGCCGCGCATACCAGCTAAACAAAGACTACCAAAAGGCGGAGGAGCTATATCAATTGGCTTTACGGATGGTGGACGACAAGTTTATAAATGCGTTGATAGCTCTATCGGAACTCTATCATGAAATGGATCAGAAAGAAAAAGAGATCAATTCCCTGGAACAAGCAATCAAAATCAACCCGCACAACATCCACCGTTTGACTACCGCCGCCGGCCTGTATGCGGCAAGCGGCAATGAGGAGAGGGCGCAGAAACTTGCCGAGGATGCCCTGAAAATAGATCCGGAAGATGCCGCTATCTATTACAATATAGGGGTGGTTTACAACCAGCAGGGTAACAAAGAGGACGCCTAAAACTACTTTGAAAAGGCCTTAAGCTATAATCCAAGCTTCATGGAAGCCAAGGAAACGCTGGGAAAACTTGGAAAGATATAAGAGCGTAGCGAGGTTTCCTACCCTTTGTGTCTTATGCTTCACGCCCTGCTCTCAGTGCTCCTCGCCCTCCGTCTTGCTCCCTGCTCCCAGTGTCTTCCCTTCATAATCCAACAAGAGGCATTGGATCTCCACCTTCTTTCCCGCCATGGAAAAGCATTTTTTCGCCGCCACTTGGCATAATGCCTTCGTGAAAGCTTCCAAATATTTTTCGGGGAGAATTTCGAGGACATGCCTGGCCGTGTTCGCCTCCCGCAATTCCAGTAGTTGTTTCTCCGGTAGGCCGGACTCTCTTGCCAGCCGGACTAGAACGTCTGAAGTCCATTTGGATACCCTGGCATGGGTTTGGCGGGCGCCGGAGGCGATTTTTGAGATCTTGCCCATCATTCCCACCACCGATACTTTTTTCATTCCGGCCTTGGCAGTTTCCGCCAGGGCGTGGCCCACAAAATCACCCATCTGAATAAAGCCTTCCTCCGGGAGTCGGATCAATTTTTGGGCGGCTTTTTCCGTACGGCTGCCCGTGGTGAGGACAATGTGGTCCAGACCGGAGGCCGCCGCTACGCCGATGGCCTGGGTGACACACTGTTTGTATGCGCTGGTCGAGTAAGGGATCACCGTGCCCCGCGTTCCCAGGATGGAGATTCCTCCTATGATGCCGAGGCGAGCATTGAGGGTCTTTTTCGCCATCTCCTCTCCCCTCGGCACAGAAATGGTAACGTTGTAGCCGCCCTGGGCATCCACGGAGCGTATGGCCTCCCGGATCATTTTTTGGGGAACTGGATTGATGGCCGGGGCTCCTGTCTCCAGACCAAGGCCTGGCCGTGTGACCTCGCCCACCCCTTCTCCGCCGATAAGGTGAATCTCCTTTTGACCGTTTGCGGCAACCTCGGCAAAGATCTCGGATCCGTGGGTTATGTCGGGATCATCCCCTGCGTCCTTGATAACGGAGCATTTCGCGGAGTCGGATGAAAAGCGGGTAGAATGGAGGAGGAATCGGGCCGACTCTCCAATGGGGAGGAGGATCTCCACCTCTTTGGGGTCGGATTGGGAGCGCAGGGCGAAGAGCGCGGCTTTTGCGGCTGCGGCGGCGCAAGCGCCGGTGGTGTAGCCGTTCTTGAGGCCTTTTCTGCTTTTGGAGGATTTTTTCAAGGGGAAACGCGTTGGAGAAACGAGATAAGGATTAAAAACTTTTAAAATCAAAGGGAAAACTGGATTTAAGAAAGAGGAAAAGAGAAAAAAAGGAGGGAAAAAGAAAATAAAAAGAAATAAGCCTTAGCCTTTTTTATCTTTTTGGGCGTCTCTTTATTTTTTCTCTTTAACTCTTTTGCTCTTTGTTAAAAAATTCTTTAGTTTTTGTTTATTTGCACCTTTGTCTTGAGGCTAAAATTTAAAATATCTTTTGTTAGGCTTTCCCCTTGTGGTCCCCATCCACCATGCGGTCTCCGAACTGATCAAAAAGCATGAGGACTGCGTTCATGATGGCCGCAGCAATGGGGCTTCCTCCCTTTCTGCCTCGGATAACGATACCGGGGATACCGCTCTGAATCAAGGCCTCCTTGGATTCTTCTGCATCCACAAAACCCACCGGCGCGGCGATGACAAATCGAGGCTTAAAAACTTCCTCATCTTTCAAGCGGATCACCTCCCTCAAGGCCGTGGGGGCGTTCCCCACCAGTATTCCTCCCAGGTCGGGGATGGTAGCCCCCTTCTTCATTGCCAGGGAGGCCCTGGTTCGCCCTGTTTTCCCGGATTCCTCCATCACCTCTTCCTCCGAAATCAGGCAGTGGATATTCATTCCGAACTTTTCCAGGAGTCGGCGATTCACACCCGCCGCCACCATGCTCACATCGGTGAGGATTGCGTTGGAGGCGGAGATGGTCTCTTTGGCGGCCTGGAAAAAGTGAGGATGAAAATAGAGGATTTTCCCGTACTCAAAATCACCTGAGGCGTGGATCACCCTCTTCGCGATGGGGAGTTGGTAATCATTGAAACCATGCTCTCCCATCTCCTCCCCTATGATCTTGAAGCTCTCCGACTCAATTTCGCCTGGCTTGAGCGAAAGCGGTGGGGAAGCCGAAGAGATGGAGGTTTTCCCAACGGTTGCGTGATCATGGCCGGCATGGTGGCCAGCGGTGTGTCCGTGGCTATGCTCTGGCGGGTTCGTCTCCACGGACTGGTCCGGTTGGTCCCGGATATCCGGGAACTCGGCTGCTTCCATGAGGCGGTCCAGCATGATATCCACCAATACCGGATGGAACCCGATGTTGCCTCCATAGCATATCTTAACGTTGGGGTACTTGGCCGCCTCTTCCCGGATTACATTGGGCAGGTCTCTTCTAACATGCATCCCGGAATGGAGAAAGTAGGGGGCTATGAGGATCTTCTCCGCGCCCTCATCCACGCATGCTTTGATCCCCTGGGGGATGGTGGGAGGGGATAGCTCCAGAAAGGCTGGCTGGACGGTCAAAAAGACGTCTTTTTCCTGAATCCCGCGAACCACCTTGGACATATTTTCGTTGGCTTCTTTGACCCTGCTTCCGTGTCCGAGAAGAAGGGCCGCTGTTTTTTTATTTTCCGAGTTTTTCATGTTTTCAATATGGAGCAGTTCCAATTTGTTGAAGGATTAAGAAATGTCAAACTATGCTAACTCAAGTTTCATCGTAACGACTCAGGTGAAAAGGTCGAAGGTTGAAGACTAAAGTAAATCAAGTATATATCAAAATACCTTAATCAAACTATTCTATTCATAACCTTTTAAGTGTTTTTTTCTTCATACTTCAGCCTTCAGTCTGAACACCTGAGTAGTTATGTTTCATCTACTTTTCAAATCATTGGGAATAGGCATTTTAGTTTTAAGGCTTCATCCTAAATTCGATGAGCCCTCCTTTATAGTTGTAACATTTATAAATTCTGTAAACTTTCAAAACTTTCCCTTGTTTTGTAAAGGGATACTCCTTACCCATTTCACAAGAAGTGAAATATTGCTTTACCCAATTGTATTCAACTTCATCCTGATTTTCATTCACATACACGCCATCCATGCCGAACAGTCTTGGTGGATTGGTGGCATAATCATATCGAATCTTCCCCCCTATTTTATATGCCCTTGGTCGGCCTTTTACATAAAACGCCAGCTCTGCTACCAGTTGATGCCGGTTGGCAAACACAAAAGTTTTCTTTAATCCACCGGGCATACCCTGGGCAACACCGCTTACTTCAGCGCCTACCTCCTTCCAGCCCAAGTTAATTTCCTCTAACTTATCTATCATTCTCGGCAACCCGTAATAGGGTTTAACGGTCAGGTAGTGAATTCCCGCAGTCATAAGCAAAGCAAGAGATATAGAAGAAAACATCCCATACTTCAGCCAGGTTCTCTTTTTGTCCGAGCTTGATAGATCGTTATAAAATCCGGCTAAGGCAATGATCCCGCCAAAATAACAAACGCTGGGCCAGTTCCCCTCTATTTTGGATTTTGCGCTTAAAAGAGCAAAAAAAAGGAATATGGGCGCGGATACGCAAAAAAGATACAAGTAATTCTTATCCTGTTTTTTTATGCCCAAATTTCCGGCAGCTATAAATGAGGCCAGGATACCCAAGAAAAGTAAGGGAGATATAAGCCCGGCCTGCGCGCCCATGAATTCTCCTATGTCTTCTATGTTGATAACACTCTTTTCCGCAAAACCATGGGAAGCCTGAAACGCAAAAGAAATCCATCCATGTTGCGCGTTCCAGATGATGACCGGGGAGAAAACAACGAGAGCTGCAATTAAGGACAAATAAGGATCCGGCCGCCATATCCATTTTTTGTGTGAAGAG
>JAJDAS010000235.1 GCA_029261755.1 Nitrospinia bacterium | reverse complement strand
GTTTCCGTTAATTACCTGAACTCGGGCAGGGACCGTGACGACATGAAAAAACAGTGGGAGACCATTGTTAAACATTTTTCAGATCTGGAACTTTCTCACCCTATTTACAGCATTGAGGTTAGTGGGACAGTGGGAAAGATTCGATGCAAGGGAATGATCTCCGGGATGCCCAAAGTGAAAGGAATTTCCGAATCGGATGAAGAGTTGGTTGCCATTGACTCTTGGAACTTTACCTCGCACAATGTAATCAAAGAAGACGGTAGTTGGAAGATTCTCGGAGACCAAATTCCATTTGATACGGGTAGGTCCTTTCATCCTCTCTTTTAAGGCCCTTCCAAAAACTCACTTTTAAAAAAGAATCCTGCCACTAATTCCCCCTTAATAAAGGGGGGTAGGGGGATGTAAAGAGAGTTTTTGGACGTGTCCTTAAGTTTTTTCAATACTCTCTCTTAGAAGTCTACGAACGAAAGCCCTGAAGGTATGCAACTCACTAGACGTATTTTAATTCGCATGATCACCCTCTGGGGGTTGATCCCCCTCTTGGCGGCCTGGTTTATTGGAAAAAGCAGACCGGCGGCGGGAGAATATTTGCGACCCCCTGGTGCCTTGGAAGAAGACCAGTTTGCTTGGCGCTGCATCCGATGCTTTATGTGTGGGGAAATTTGTCCAAATGTAGCAATCAAATTTGTTGGGACGGAAGGGCACTGGACGGATTGGGGGACTCCTTATATTCAGGCCAGGGACCAGGCGTGCATGCTTTGCATGAAATGCGGGGAAATTTGCCCCACCGGCGCCCTGAAGGAGATTAAGGACGACACCACCGAAAGCCTGCTGAAGAATGTGGAGATGGGAAAGGCCGTGCTGGATAAATCCATTTGCTATTCCTACAACAATCGAATCTGCGGTTTTTGTTACGAGTCTTGCCCCTTGCCGGGTGTGGCCATGAAACTTGAGACATGGGCTCAACCTGTAATAACGGACAAGTGTGTGGGATGCGGGTTATGCGAGAGAATTTGTGTTCAGGTTCCCCAGGCTGTGAGAATTATCCCCAGGGGAGAGAAGCAAGCGGAAAAGATTAAGTTTTATGAATCTTTTGAGCCGGTGCCTTTAGTGGATGATATCAAACCCTCATGGCCGGAGAAATGATATTTTAGATTTGTTTTTTTAGATTTTAGATTGGTGGTAGGTTTTTTTATTAAATTTTCCTTTCAAATATAACCCATGCTTCAATTCACAAGAAGAACTGTACAAATATTGGCTCTTTTGCTCATCGTTGTGCTTCCCATAGCGAGCTACTATATGGCTGTTGTAAGTGGTAAGCAGCAAAAAACCTTTGAGATTGCCATTAAGGAAAATCCGGTTCCGGCCTTAACCAGCGTCTATATTTACATTAATAAAAAGGTAAATCCTCCCCATAACCCCAATGAAACCGCGCCGAAGTTTGATCCGCATAAAGGTGGGATTTTCTCATTGACTATGTTTGGGTACAATATTACCGATCCTCTGGCTGTTATCGGAGCTTTGGTGGCAAGCAGAGGGTTTTTCCTGAAAGTTTTCCTTTGGACCCTCGTACCCCTGGTGTTAACCTTTTTGCTGGGAAAGGTGTTTTGCAGTTGGGTTTGCCCCATTAATACAATTTTAGAGTGGGTGGACTCCGTTCGCCGCCTTTTGAATAAGCTTCGCATACCTCCATGGGACCTTCAGCTGAGTTATAACGTAAAGTATTACCTACTCCTGGCAACTTTGGCCATGGCCCTGGGAGGAGTTTCCGTGTATGGGTACATCCTTCCATACGCCATACTAACCCGCGAAGTTTACTATTTTATCTTTTATGGATCCGTCAGCATCTTGGCAATAGCCCTTGTGGCAATAGTGGTTGTAGAGCTTCTTTTTTCCCAAAGGATGTGGTGCCGGTATTTATGTCCTGAAGGGGCTTTTCTCGGACTAGTCGGAGCAAAGAGGATTCTGAATATTAAGCGTAAACAAGAGCTGTGCCCCCAGGGCTGTATCCAATGCGGGGAGGTCTGCAAGCAAGGTGTGAAACCATATTATGAAGAACATTTTGGAATGGAATGCGATAATTGCGGGGTGTGTATATCGGAGTGCCCGTCCGATGCTTTGAACTTTTGTTCCAGCGCTTCTAAATCCGCTTGAAGTTTAGATGTAAGGGCCTTAGAATACTGCAGAGGCCGGGTAAAATGAGAGGATAGGAATAATTTTTATGCACCATCTTCTAAAAAAAAATACCGTCATCTTTATTTTTTTCATGGCTCTATTATCCATGGGCTCTGTGGCTTATGCCGCCCATGACAATATCATCAATCCCTTTGCCGGTGGAAAAGAATACCCACAAAATCCCACGGAAGATTTTTTTGCAGAATCCGGTGGACTCATCTTCAACTTTTCCAATTTCAGTTATATGGAGGAGGACAGCTATTTTCTGAAAATAGTGGTCACCGTGAAAAGAAAAGAGGGGAAGCTTTTCAGCGACCCTTTGATTATGAAAATTTCCAGCGACCCCTTTTGGGGCGATGAAGAGCTTCTGTTTACGAGGCAATTTGACCGACCTTATGAAAATCGATACACTTTTTACACCGAGATGAAGCATAGCGGACGGTATAAAACCACCATATCCCTTCCGGATAAAAATGGAGCCCTCGTAGAATTTCCCATGACGGTGGGCGATACCGGAAAAACTCCAATCTATATTGCCGCTGCTGCGGCATTTTTGCTAATTGTTCTGATTGCCTTTGTATTTGTGGCAAAAAGAAAGGGGGCCAACATGCCTGCAAAACACAAGAGGATGAAGAAGGAAATCGTTTCCATTCTTGTTTTTGTAACCTTTTTTTCTTCCAATTTCTTCGGGCTGTATTCGTCCACAGCTTCGGCTTATTCGCACCACAAATCTCTGATCCAGTGGAAAGATTACTCGGCAGAGGTATTTGCGAAGGCTGTGAAAGAGAATAAACCCATATTCATGCTGGTAACGGCAATCTGGTGTCATTGGTGCCATGTGTATGAAGAGAAAACCCTGGAAACCAAGGAGGTCGCCGACTATATCAACAAGAACTATATCCCCGTTTTTGTGGACTATGATAAAAGAAAAGATATTGCCGGACGCTACCAGGCCTCGGGGTTGCCTATAACTGTTATAATGGCTCCCAACGGAGAGGAACTGGTTTCTGTTCCTGGTTATATACCCAAAGAACAGTTAGTGCAAAACCTAACCAAAACCGTATCCTATATCAATAACCAGTTCGTTCCTTTGGACCAAAAACCTAAAGAAGGGAAATTGGTGGCTGCTGATGTGACGGAAGAGGGGTTGAAACGTTTGATGGATAGTTTTATTAACATCACGGAAGTAACCCGTGATGCGAATTACGGGGGATTCGGCGGGGCGGCAAAGAAACCTTTCCCGGCCATTTGGGATTATGTCTTAACTTATTACGAGGCAAGTAAAGAACAAAAATGGCTGGATATGGCGTGCCTGACCCTCGATTGGATGGCGGGAATAGAAAAGAAAAAATACGAACATAATCGACCCGATTTTAAAACCCTTAAAGCTCTTTACAAGCAATCGGGCCAAGAAGACTGGATTGATAAAATCCACGATCTCCAGGTGAATGACCCCCTGTATAGCCTTTATGATCCTGTGGAAGGAGGTTTTTTCCGTTACACCACACGGCGTGATTGGACCATCCCCCATTATGAAAAACTTCTGGAAGACAATGCAGATCTCATCAAGCTGTACCTCCATGCCTACGAAATCAACGGAAATGAAGAATACAAAAAAGCGGTGGAAGGCTCCATTCAATATGTATTGAACAATTTATATGATTCCAAAGAGCATCGTTTTTATGGTTCTCAGGACGCCGATGAAATTTATTACCACTTCACTGCTGAAGAACGTAAAAAGGTTAAAAAGCCCAGGGTGGACAAGACCAGTTATTCACGGAACAATGCTCGAATGGATATAGCCCTCTTGATTGCGGCCAAGGCTCTAAAAAAAGACAAATACCGCGACATTGCGGAAAACAATTTGAAATTTATTAAGGCCAACTTGATT
>JAJDAS010000234.1 GCA_029261755.1 Nitrospinia bacterium | reverse complement strand
GTTACCTGTCTACCGCAAGGAAACATGAAACCACTTCTCTCCTTGCATTGAAAATGCTTTTTCAAGGAACTTTTATTAATTTCGCTGAATAATTACGAATATTTTTCTAAAAAAACCTACCGCCAATCATCGATCATCAATCATAAATGCCCTTCAAGCTTGTGCCGGTGGTTCGAACTCATGCAGTTCACCGCAAACGAGACAATGCACCGGTTCGCTCATCTTCAGGTCGTCCATGAGGTTTACGGGTAGGCGGTATACCTCCCCGCAACGGCGGCAGGTAAGTTCCATGGGACGCAGAATTCCGCAATGAGGACAATAATGCGAAGGAGCGCTGGCCGTTCCGCAGGAGATGCAGTAAAGCTTGTCTTTGGATTCCTCCACCTTGGCCTTTGCTCTCTCTCTCGCCTGGCCCAACTCGTGGATGGATTTGCGAAGCTGTTCCGTGGCCTCTTCCAGGTGGAGCTTGAGGCTATGGGCGTTGTCGGTGACCATAGCGCATTCGCCTTCGTACTCCTTATCGTCTAAAATGAGGGAGATGCTCTCCAGTTTTTGGCTGATATTATTGGAGCGGGTGCGCAATTCCGTCAGTTTCTTGATTCCGTTCTCCAGAAATTGCCGCAATGGCAACTCCTCTTCCCGGTCCTGGTACTCCAGCATCATATTGATCCTGGCGGAGAGTTTTTCGGACTTGTTCCAAAGTTCGCACGCATCGTTGAAGGCCTTCCAGGCGTTACCTTTTAAGGTGGATCTCCACTTCTTTCGTTCCTTTTCCTTCTGCTTATTCTTTTCCTCTTCTTTTTGTCTCTCCCGCTCTTCCTCTCTTTCCTTCTCTTTCAACTCCCTGTATGCCTTTTTTCCCTCCAGCCAGGGCTTATAGGTGTAAGTGAGGAAACCGATGGTTATCACGACGCAGGCGATATAAATATTGTTGCGCTGTTCGCCTCCGTAAACGCCAGCGACCACGATCAAGAGAGTGAAAGCCGCCAGGGGTAAAATCCGGGTGATTGCAAAGGCGCCGTCCATCACTCTGGAGACATGAAGCGTGAGGAGCGGAAGCGACAATACTCCAGACAGCGCCATGGCAGGCCACTTGTCCATTCCGCTGCCCAGACTGAAGACCATAAAGACCACGAAGAAGAGAGAGTAGGTAAGCGCCAAAAGAAGGAAGTGGCCCCATCGGAAGTTATCCAGGCAGCCTGCCTTTCGCAACTCGCTGAGATACATGAAACCGGCCCCAAAGAGGAGCACCGCGAACCCGGCCAGTTTGCAGAAAAGGATGATCCGGCCCAGGGGACTCATGGCCCCCGGCAACTCCACAATCACTTTGCGATTGGTCACCAGATTGGGGAAATTCCAAAGGAGTCGACCCGGTTTCGCCTCGGTGGGCTGGAGGGCTGCTTCGGGAATGGACATGGTGGTGGCGGCGTCCAGTTCCATGGTGATCTTAAAAAGTCCGGCCCGGCCCGCGCCCGGACCCCGGTAAACAAACCGATCGTACCCTTGTGCGCCGTAAGTAACCTTAGCCGTGAGGGATTCTCCCTTGGGCAGCGGTCCGATCCATTGAATTCCCTTCAGGGTATAGAGGACCCTCGGAGGCTCCACGAATTTCCCGGATACATCCAGAAATTGCAGGGAGACGTCCTTCGCCTGGGTGGTTCCCGCCGGAAATGGGAAGTTCAGCTTCACCCTGCTTTCTTCCTCATTATGATTTTGAAAAACAAACTGCCCGGAGAAGTCGGCGTCGAAGAGGGTGTAGACCTTCAAGCCGAATATGAGATTTCTGGCTCCCAGTTTCACGTGCACGTCCGCTGAGTCCGTTACCGGTACCACGGAAGAGGGTTCCGGTTTAGTAGGTACGGTTGCTTCTTTGTGTTCATTGGGTTTGAGTTTGGCCTTCGCCTTATCTTTATAACCAAGAAAGGCCGGCAAGGCCACTGCGAAAAGAATCCCGATGATTCCTACCACAATCATCAGCTCGATGAGGGTGAATCCTCTGCTGGAGCTACGGGAATTGTAATGGCTGGAGTGGAAAATAGGGTTTGGTTTATACATTTTTTTCCGTATGGAATTTATAAGAGCCTATTTACAGGAAAGCATACAACCATAAGCGAGAAGTGTCAAATCGGAATTTATCCTCAAAGAAAAGTAGGAACTAAGTAACTCGGATAGGGGTTTAAGCGAACCTGGGAACGCGGGCGTCCCGCCCGCTCTATGCAGCCGGGACGGCTGCGTTCCCGGGGCCACTTGCAACAGCTAATCACAATATTCATAGGTAAAATGTGGAGAAAATCACGATATTGCCATGAATAACGTGAGAAACATCACAAAATGTCGATGAATGTCTTGAAAAATTATACTTGAAAAAAGACGAGAAAATGCACAATCAGCTTTTTCGTCCTTCGTCTCTCGGTCTTTTCCCATCCCTCCTGTATGATTTATTTCAACACCGTAGAATTTAGCATACACTCTCTCCCCCTGTTACCGATTTTCCCAATTCTTTTTCTCCAGCTGAAGTACCGATTTAATATGCTTTTCTTAACAAAAACGAGCCGGGAATTTTCATTTGGCAAGACTCTTGAACTATTTATGTATTATACGTCTTTTTATTCAAGAAAGGAGGATAATAAACAAGGATCTAAGAAATGCACCTGTGAGATTCAGAATTTACCAATAAATTTGCTTATTAGCAAATTTGCAAACCTTTTTTGGGGGTAGAGCTATGTGTAATATTCAATCTCTGAAGCGGTATTATCTTTTCTTAATCTTTTTCCTCTTTGTTTTTTCTTCTTTTTCCCAAGCTGCCGCTTTTACCTTGAGCGGGACGGTGTATGGGGGAAGCAACCCTCTTCCTGATGCCACCGTGTCCCTAAAAAACGCGGATACGGGGACGCAATTGGGTTCCAGTGTCACGGACGTTAACGGGCTTTACAGTTTTACCGTAGACAACGGGACCTATAACCTTGGTGTCGTTGCCCCAGCGAATTCCGGATTCAGTGATTCTGTTGTGAATGGAGTTGTGATCAATGGAGGTGATGTTACTCAGAATGTAGTGCTTCTTTCCCAAGGATTTACTTTGAGCGGGGTCGTTCGCGATCCGAATGGTTCACCCATTAACGGGGTAAATCTTGCCATTTATGACCAGGCAACTGACGCCCGGGTTGGGAGTTTTATTACTACCGATGTAACGGGGGCTTATTCTTTTCTTCTCTCCAATGGAGTTTATAGGATTAGAATGTATGGCTACGCTTCCCAATCAAATACTCCCATACCAGATTACTGGACGAATGAAGCGGTTGTAACTGATATTACGCTTTCTGCAGATACGAATCTGGATATTTTCCCATTTGTAACCCTAAGCGGCAAAACAACAGACTCAAACGGAACTCCTGTTGGAAATGTAGAGTTATTAATGAACGAGAGTTGGTATACTGATTCGGGAGGACCCTCGCAAACTTATCGACATGTCGAATATTTGCAAGGGCTGGCTAAATCTGACGCCAACGGAAACTTCTCAATTAATTTAATACCCCACGATAATTATTCACTGACTTGGGCGCCGCCAACCGGTTCTAACTTAGGGAATACGGTTTTTAATAATGTCTCGGTCATTTCAAATACCAATAGGGACTTCATATTAAAACCGCCATTTACTTTAAGCGGTGTTGTTCGCGACCCGGGCGGTAACCCTATCAATGGCGTGAGTTTAAGTGTGCATGACCAAAGTAGCAAAGCACAGGTTGGAAATACAGTGACTACCAATTCAACGGGGAATTACTCCTTTAGTATTGCTTCCGGAACCTACAGAATTAAAATGTACGGTTCGGCTGTTAGTTCAAATACACCAATGCCCGATTCTTGGCTTAAGGATCCGGTTGTTTCAGAAATTGCAATTACGTCAGACAAAACTTTGGATATTTTTCCATTTGTCAGGCTAAGTGGAAAAATTACGGACCCCAACGGAAATGCAGTGGGAGGGGCAGGTTTTGTTGTTGACGAATATTGGTATACTTATCCGGCTTCCGGTTATGTTACTCATTCCCTGGATTACTCAAAAGGTCTTATTAAATCGGACGCATCCGGTAATTATTCTTTGAATTTGTTGCCTAAAGATAACCACTCCATCGCTTTGATAGCGCCTGCTGGTTCCGGTTTAGGCGACACTCTTTATCAAAATGTGGCGGTTACTTCTAGTTCGACTAGGGACTTTGTTCTTTCCAATGCTTTTAGCTTGACCGGTGTAGTGCGTCTTCCTGACGAAACACCTATGAACGGTGTATCTGTCATAGTTCGCGATCAAACCAGCGGCGCTAAAGTCAGCGAAGTGCAGAAAACAGAGAGCACGGGAGAATTCTCTTTTGCGTTAGCTCCAGGCGAGTATAAATTGAAAATGTATGGGTACTCAGGTCAAGCGAATGCGACAATTCCAAGGTTTTGGATTAGTGGCTCGGTGGTGTCCAATATTACATTGTCACAAGACGAATCTTTGGATGTATATCCCTTTGTCAGCATATCTGGAAAAACTACAGACAGCAATGGAGTTGCGGTTAGTGGTGTGGAATTTTTCATCTTGGATTATTGGCATACGGGATCCGACGCTCATCAAATAGAATACTCCAATGGAAGCCTCACTTCCGACTCCAATGGAAACTATACCATTAACGTTTTACCATATAACAACTACTCTGAAACAATTATTCCTCCATCAGGAAGCGGTTTTGCTCAAACACTGATAAATAATTTGGATATCTCTCAAGATATCCAACAAAACGTCATCCTCAACTTTGTGGACACGGAAGCTCCTCTAATCATAGCCGGTCCTTACGTGAACCACATCACGGACACCAGGGCTGTGGTGGAATGGCAAACCAATGAACCGGCTTCCAGCGATGTCTCTTTCGGTTTAAGTGATCCTCCCGGATCATCCGCCAGCGTGGCTGGTTTTCGAACAGACCATTCCGTTGTCCTTGAAAACCTGACACCCGATTCTCTTTATTACCTCACCGTTTCTTCTACGGATGAGCCGGGTAACGGTCCTGTGAACAGCCAGGTGGTCACTTTCCAAACCAAATCTGTACCGGATGCGGGTGATCCTTTTATCATCTCCGGTCCCATCGTGACCTCCATTACCCACAACTCAGCCGTGATTCAGTGGGAAACCGATGAACCGGCCGACAGCTATGTGTTTTATGGATTATCACAAGCTCTCGAAAGCAATGCTACCTCAGCCAGTTTTGAAGTAAACCATAGCATGAACCTGACGGGTTTATCGCTTGACACAACCTATTACTTTAAGGTGGCGTCTACGGACGCGGTAGGGAACGGACCTGTGGAAAGCTCCATTCATTCCTTTACCACTTTGGCTCAACCGGATGTGGATCCTCCTTTGATTATTTCAGGTCCCATGGTGGAAGACATCACGGATACGGCGGCAACCATCATATGGGAAACCAATGAGCCGGCGACTAGCGGGGTTTCTTGTAATGACGGAACAGCCTACATTGTGGCTTCCGATGATGCTTTGGTAAGTAGGCACGCGGTCCGTATCAACAACCTCACTTCCGGGACTCTTTATACCTGTACGATTTCTTCAAAAGATGGTCTGGGGAATGGTCCTGTTTTGAGCGATCCCTTTGATTTCCCAACCTTATCGGCACCGGATACATCCGCGCCGGTAATTCTGGAAGGTCCCATGGTGCTTGGAATTACCCATCAATCAGCAGTGATCAGATGGGTAACCGGGGAACGCGCAGACAGCGTTGTTCAATTCGGTTTAACGCCTGATGTTCTGGATAACGCAAAAAGCAACACTTCTCTCACTTTAAACCACAACCTCCCCTTGGTGGGATTGCAGACGGATACGGAATATTTCTTCCGGGTTTTCTCCAAGGATTCCTCCGGGAACGGTCCGGTGGCAAGCGCTATTTACTCTTTCAGAACGCGAGCGGTGCCCGATACGGCGCAACCGGAATTGATTCATCCTTTGGGTCTGCTTCAAAAAGCGGACACCACGGCCACATTGTATTGGGAAACGGATGAACCATCTGACAGCGTGGTAGATTTTGGGGCCGGAACATCTACTAACCTCCGATGGTCCAATGCGGAGAAGGTAGCGAAACATCAGGTGACCATCGCCGGTTTAACGCCCGGACAGGACTACACCTTTGATGTTTCTTCCACTGATACCTCCGGGAATCGAATGGATTCATCCAACACTAATTCCAGCGGGCAGGTAAACATGGATTCGCAGCCTGATGTTACAGCCCCGGTTGTTACGGAAGGTCCGGTAGTTTTGTCCGTAGGCGACACTACTGCGGTTATTAGGTGGGTTACGGATGAAGCCTCCGATTCTCGAGTGGTGCTTATTAAAAACGGTGAAAGTTTGAATCAAATCACAGGCAGCATGAAACCCGTCAAAGAGCACCTTGTGACGTTGACCGAGTTGACTCCTGACAGTGGGTATTCCTTCCGAGTGTCTTCGCGAGATGTACCGAGGAATATGTCAAACCAGAGCGCGGATGTAAATTTCACCACCGCTTCCACTGGGGACGCCACTCCACCGGTTATTGTCCAACAAGCCAATGCCGTTATGGTTTCCGATACAACCGCCATGGTTTCCTGGGGTACGGATGAATATTCCGGCAGCCAGGTTGATTTTGGGTTAGCTGCCAATGATCTTAGGTTCAGGGCCGGTGCTACCGGTATTACGGCAGACCATAAGGTGGCGCTTACGGGTTTAACATCCGGAGCCACTTATTACTATCAAGTTACTTCTCAGGATATTGCCGGTAACTTGGTTCAAAGCGCCGTTCAAAGCTTCAACGCCAGTGTGGATAGCTCGGCTCCAGTTACCGGCGTTTCACCTGCGGGTGGGACCTTCTATGCGGTCCAAACCGTTAGATTGTCCTGTACAGACAACTCCGATGGGTCAGGTTGTGATAAGACCTACTATACTGAGGACGGAAGCGAACCTACAACGTCTTCGACGGTCTACACAACCGCCATTTCCATTTCTTCAACAACCACGCTGAAATTCTTCTCCGTTGATTTGGCTGGAAATAGCGAACCGGTTAAGACTGAAAGTTATACTATCATCACCGATTCCACTCCTCCATCTACTTCAGTCTCAACTCCTGGCGGTAAGTACTCCTCGATCCAAAATGTGAGCCTGTCTTGCACGGACAACTCCGGTGGGTCGGGTTGTGACAAGACCTACTATACCGAGGACGGAAGCGAACCTACAACGTCCTCAACGGTCTACGCAACCGCCATTTCCATTTCTTCAACAACCACGCTGAAATTCTTCTCCGTTGATTTGGCTGGTAACAGCGAATCGGTTCAAACTGAAGCTTATAATGTACGCATTAAAGGCGGCGGTTCTGGAGGTGGCGGTTCCGGTGGCGGAGGTTCCGGCGGTGGCGGTGGAGGTAAAGGAGGCGGAGGTAAGAAGAAATAGACCTCATAGCTTCGAAGACCGAACGATAGAATCAGAAAAAGCCCCGCCAATCGGCGGGGCTTTTTTAACTTAAAGGAGGATTTAATTTTTTGAATCATTGAGCCATTGAAGAGCGCAGAGAGAAAGACAGTCACTATTTTTTTCTCTGCTTTCTCCGTTACCTCTGTGGTGAAACCTCTTTTTTTCTTTGAACCTGAGAACCTTTACTCGATGGAAAAAAGAGGCTCTTCTATGGATTCGCCACGGCACATGGGACATCGGCCGGGTTTGTTGATTCGCTCCCGCTTTTTGAAGACGAATCCGCATTTTTTGCACTCGGCAGGGTGAATGGTGAGCTTTTGTTCGCCCCTTTCCAGGGTCTTTCTGATATGGTCCAGGTGTTCGTAAACTTCCTTTTCCCGCACACCCACGTAGCCGGAGATCTCCTTGGCCGAGAATGTTTGGCCGTCCAATTCGGAGATGATTTGCTTTCTGATGGTTTCATTTCTTTCTTTAGGTATGGAAGGTTTTTTTTGCATTTTGCCTTCTTACTCCGCATCCACCTTGCTCACCACCTCTATCACTCTTCGTCGCTCCTTATCCGTTAAGGTGGGATAGATGGGGATGGAATAAGCGCTTTTCCAAACTTGGTCCGCTATTTTGCAGGGACGGGACCGGTGGTAGTGATGCAAGGGGCGGAAGACGGGAAGTTCCGCCGTTACCCCTTCCTTTTTGAATTTCCGTATGAGGATTTGAACATTCTTCCCGGTTTTCAAAATATAACGGAAGGGGAGGGGAGTCCTGTCCGGGTAAGAGCTTCCGTCCTGTAGCTTTTTTCCCAACAAAAAGCGGTCGTACCAGGCGGCAATTTCTCTCCTTTTTTTCAGGAAATGATCCAGTTTTCGGAGTTGAGACAGTCCCAATGCCGCCGCCATATCGGTCATTTTGTAGTTGTACCTTAGGCGATATGATTCCGACTTATCATACTGTCTGAGGTCCCTCATTTCATCGGCCATAGCCTTGGATTGGGTTGTAAGCATTCCCCCTTCTCCCGTGGCCAGAACTTTGGTGACGTAAAAGGAAAATACCGAGATATCTCCCCAACTTCCCACCGGCTTTCCACGGTATTCAGCTCCAAGGGCCATGGCACAATCCTCGATGACCGGTAGTCCCAGTTGTTTGATCTCCCTAATTTCCGCCGGAAACCCAAACATGTGAGGAACGATCACGGCCTTTAACTTTTTGCTCCACTTTTTTTTCAGGTCTTTAACGGAGAGATTAAGAGTGCTGGGGTCGACATCTATGATTTTCGGCGTGGCTCCTACCATTTCCACGGCGTGAAGGAGGGCGACACAAGAGTAAGAAGGAATGGCAACCATATCTCTTTTTCCCACACCCAGGGTCGATAAAGCCAGGTGCAGAGCTGCGCTACCGGAACTCACAGCCACGGCGTGCTTCACCCGGCATCGACTTGCCAGGGACTTTTCAAATGCCTCCACCTGTGTTCCCTGGGCGAGCATACCCGAGGCGAGGACCTGGCTGACAGCCTTCAGGTCATCCTTGGAAATGGTGGGTTTGGAATGGGGAATCATTTTCAGTATCCGTTCACGGTTCAGGGTTCAAGGTTCAGGGTTGATAAAGCCTGAACCGTCTTAAATTTCAACGGTATTTCCCGGCGATGCCTTTCCTGATTTTCCCGGATGCTGATTTTTGGAAGCGCCCTGCTTCCCGACAACCTGGAACCGGGAACCTTGAACCGTGAACGCTTACCATTTTTATTCTTCGAATGTCATACGCATTCGCTGGGGAATGAATCCCTCTGCGAAATCCAGTTTCCCCTGAACGCCTCGGAAATGGGCGGCAGCTTTTGCCACCTCCAGAATGGAAACCTGGTCGGAATGGGTGCGGCTTACCTGGGAAGCGTGAGCCTGCAATGCCTTCACTTTGGTATCGAACACCGGTGCGATGTGGGAAAAAATAACAGGGAAGAAATCGATGGACGAAGGGACCTCATAAAAAAGGACGTTTTTTATGTGTCGGGCGGCGGCTACAGCTATTTTAGTCATGTTGCGATGGTCCTGATGGGTGTCCTCGGAGTAAGTAACCAGCACATGGGATGGGTTGATTTCGTGGATCCATGAGTCGATGATTCCGATGGATTCCTTGGAAATGGGTAGTTTGGTGTCTTCGTATGGTCCCCAAAACACCTTTTTCACGCCCATGATTTCCGCCGATTTTTCTTGCTCCTGTTTTCTGGTTTGGGGGTCTCCTCCAGCGGACCCATCCGTCATGATTCCCAGGTAAACATTATGGCCCTGTTTCGCGGCTTGAACCAGGGTCCCTCCACAGCCGATTTCGATGTCGTCGGGGTGTGAGCCCAAGGCCAGGATATTCATAAGATCTCTCCCTCTCTAAAAAACTTTTAAAATCAAAGACTTTTAACCACTAATTTCACTAATAAAAAAAGCCTTTGTTCTTTGCCTTTATTTCGTGTAATTTGTGAAATTCGTGGTTAGAAAGCTTTTTGTTTTTTGCTTTTTCCCTTTCTTAGCCTCAGTCTTTGCCTGCTTTAATAAATAATTTCCCTGCCCCGCAAAATGCTAAGAGAGTCCGGCCCGTGGTTCATCAACAGGTCCACCACGGACAGATAGGGGACGAACTCTCCGAACAGTTGGTTGTATCTCGGCGGTTGATAGTCCTGCACAGTTACTTCGATCCCGGCTTTCAGGAATCGGCCAAAGTCCATATATTTTCGGCTGTCTGCCCCGGCGAGATAATTACTGGCCTGGAATTCATTACAAATGGCAATGAGCCGTTCTGTGGGTTCTTCCGGGAGGTCCATGTCGGATGCCTTCCTGGTTTTCGTTTTGATGCCAAGAAGAGATTTAAGTTTTTCGGTGATGGCCATATTCAGTTCGCTTAAGTGCGTCCAGGGTTGCTCCAACACCTCCAGAATCGGGCCACTGTAATCATGGAAAAAGGGCGCCTTTTGATAATTGGTTACCAATCCCTGCCTGTGTTTATGCTGCCACCGTTCGCGTTCAGAAATGGTCACCTCCATGATTTTTGCCGGGAAACGGTAATTAACCGGCACAGCCAGCCATATGGAACCGTCAGCCGATTTGATCTTATTCCGGTTTTTGAATTCGTTTTTTATGTACTGGACGTTGTCCAGATAGACAAAATAATCGGCCAGGTCCATCTTATCAAAATATCCTAGCCATGGTAGATATTGGGGTTGATGAATGGCCACCGTAGTCATTTCGGTTTCGCCTTCCCGAAAAAGATAGGATTGGTCAATATTTTATCAGGCACTTTACCGTCTATCATCAGCCTGACATAGGAGAGAGACGTAGCGTCTTTCGGAGGCAATAGGGCAATGGCATCCTCATAAGGCGTTACAAAATCCTTAATAGCTACTACTTTGCCGTTCTGCACTACACGCAAAGTTCCGTTTTTCTCTCCCTGGTCACTGGCGCCTATCCGGACGTGTAGTGTGGGTGGATCATCGATGGGTAGGGTTTCTCCACTGATGGCTTCATGGGGGGAATAGAGGCCGGTAAGGGAAAATCTATCGAGAAGCAAATGGTAGTCTTTTCCCTGTCTGACGCTGTAAAAACGACCAATACGCATGGCCTTCATGATTTCAGGCTTGGATTTTTTCTCCACCCAATAAATGTGCTTGATGTCCCTTAGGTGTGGAGCATTGGGGGTACTTTGCGCTTGATGGTAATCCAACCCACCGAAGGCCCAAATGGGTTTTTCCCTGGTTCCCTTGGTATATTCCATGAGGGCCTTATCCCACTGCTTGCCCGGATCGGTGATGGTGATTCTATCCTCGTACACTCCTTGAAATCCGGTAAACCCTTCGGTTTTCAGAATGTCCTCCGGATGCGCGGGGGTGTGGAATTTGATGTTTGCCTTTGTGGTTATACCGTCCAGGGCTTCCATATGGTGCCAAACCGAGATACCCCCATGATCCTTCACGTAATCGATCACCTCCTGAGAAGGATTTACACCATCCGGTTCACGGTAGATATCCATCTCCGGGCCATTGGCGGGAAAATAGTTGACTACCAACAGTAAGTTCAGCAGTACGAATAAGCCAACCCACCTGCTTCTTCTATAGCGGATCATGCAAAGGAAACTAAATAACAATGCCAAAGTCAGGATGTAAAATCTGATGTTTCTCTCACGGGTGGGAGGAGTGGTGAATTCATTATGAACCGCCGGGATGTTTCTGATCACATCCGGATCTTCCAGCCCCAGAATGCCGAGATGGAATTCCCAGTCATGTGCTGTGATGGTATTGTTCAGAAAACTTCCGCTCCACCAATAAAGAGGGGAAACCTCAATGCCGGGAATAATGATGACCTCCGGTATTTCCTTCTGGGTTTCCTTCACCGCCTGAAAATAGTTTTCCAGACCGTTGACCTTCAGAGAAGAGAGGGTTTTTTTGTATTTAGCCAGGTTTTGAAAGGGAAAGATGCCGTACTCGATCTCGTAAGTAAGGTGGTCGTTGATGATGATGGAATCGAGCCCCAACCCTTTGGCGCGCAAAGCCAGGTCCTTAACGGAGTCGGCTCCATCGCTGTAAATGGTCCTCAAATCCGCTGCCCCAGTGATGGTGATGAGACCCCTTTCATCCCAGGGAACGCTGGGTGCAAGTAGGGTCCAGAGTAACAGTAATGTGGGGCTCATTGAGTCTTGCCTTTCGTGCAGTTTAAAAGCTAACCAAAAAGAATATTAGCCGCGAAGATCGCTAAGAGGCGCTAAGAAGTAAAAAAAGTTTTTCCTTCGTGATCTTCGTGTCCTTAGCGGCTAAAAAAAGTCTTTTGTTTTTAAAAGGTTACAACTCTAAAAGGAAAATTCATGGGGAACATTATAGCTAATTAGAGAATGTTTACAAAACGAAGGAAGATAAACAGCTCCGCTGGCTCCATTGTGGCGAAGCCCTGTGGAGCCTCAATGCGCGCTTTGCCGATTCGTCGGTTTTATGCATCCTGCTTACGGGCAACGACTTCTTCAAAAAGATTCTTAACCACTTCCACCGCTTCTCCCAGTTGGCCTGTTTCCAGTTCATAACACTCCGTTTCCTTCACCAACTTTTCTATGATGTCCAGATCCTTATCCTGAAATTCGTTCAATTTCGTTCCATTTTCTATGAGGCGAATAAAGGCATTGGCGGGTGAGACAGGTTTGACCCGGTTCTTATATGCGGGGGAATACTTGGGAAAGAGAATGAGGCTGACCCTGGAAGTTTTTTCCTTGCCGCCCCAGTTTATTTTTTTCAGATCGCACCACAGGTTGTCTCCCTTCATCTGTTTCCATTTCAATTTCCTGAATTTTAGCCGGTAACCAAGAGAATGAAACAGTTCCTTCATCTCCGGTTCCACATAGATATTTCTAGGGAAAGGGTGAAGATGAAGGGAGGTTGGATCGATAAGCCCCACTTCGTCGGAGAAGCTGGTGAATCCGTTTTGCGACAATGCCACGGTGAGGGATGTTTTACCTGAATCGGCCTGGGCAGGGAGCAGAATGGCGTGTCCGTCTTTTTCCACGGTGCCGGAATGGAAATGCAGAAAGTTCGCGTCTTTCACCAGCAGACAAACGATGAAATACTCCAGCCTGAATACAGCACGAAGGGAGTCAGCGGTTGCAAAAACCTCTTTGCCATCTTTCAGGATGACATAAGGCGGGCCTTCGGCTTTCCCATCATCCGAGTGAATCACTACCTGAAAGGTTGTGGTTTCCCGGGCAGGGTAGGGGAGGCGAAATGGTTCCAGGATACTCGCGATATCATGCAAGTAATCCGAATTATCGGAAAGTATCTTGATGCACTGTTTTCCGAATCCAAAATAGAGAGGATTTGCTAAAAACATGAAAAAATACTAAAGAGTTAATGAAAGTTTTCATTAAAACATATGAAGTGAAAAAAAGCTAAGGAACCTGAAGAGGCAGTGACGAGTGACGAGTGACAAGTGACGAGGAAATTCTGCTGTTAAGCCCGCTCCTCTCGTTCCCAGGCTCAGCCTGGGAATGCCCACTGGGAGGCTCTGCCTCCAGTGTTTAGCGAGAGCATTCTGTAATGCTCGATGCCCTGCGGGGATACCCCAAGTTATTCGGAAAACTCCAATCCTTTGTCAATGTACGCTTCGACGCCGTGGATAAGGGACAAGAACTCACCCACGATAAACTGGACGCCATCGCCCTCATGCTTCAAGGAGCAGGGAACAGAGAGGAACTGGAGGAGCGTCTGGACAAGGCCCAAAAGGAAATACAAGCCCTGCGCCAACACATTGAGGGATTGGAAAAGGAAAAGAAAAACGACCCCCAGTTTCAGGCCGTGTTGGAAGAGGCCAAGACCGTCCTGGCCGAGAGGGATTTTCAGCGCTACCACCAGGTGCTGGAGCAATTCGCCACCCTTCGCAAGGAACAGTATGCCAAGTTTGGCCGGGAAATTGCGGAAACGGCCAATCTCCGCGGCAGGGAATACGCGAGCAGGTTCGATTACCCCAACGCCATCAAACAGATGGCAGAAGCCGTTCGGTACGCTCCTGAAAACGGCAAGTACTGGAATGATTATGGGTTTTACCTTGATGACGCGGCTCGTTATGATGAGGCCATCGCGGCATATGAAAAGGCCCTGGAGATTGACCTCAAAGCCCTGGGAGAAAAGCATCCAAGTGTCGCCACAGATTACAACAACCTGGGCGAGGCATGGGATTCTAAGGGTGAGTACGACCAGGCCATCGAATATTATGAGAAGGCCCTTTCCATCGACTTAAAAGCTCTGGGAGAAAAGCATCCAAGTGTCGCCACATATTACAATAATCTGGGCGAGGCTTGGAGGGCCAAGGGTGAGTACGACCAGGCTATCGAATATTATGACAAGGCCCTTGCCATCGACTTAAAAGCCTTTGGAGAAAAGCATCCAAATGTCGCCAGAGACTACAACAACCTGGGCGCGGCATGGGATTCCAAGGGTGAGTACGACCAGGCTATCGAATATTATGAAAAGGCCCTTGCCATTAACTTAAAAGCCCTGGACGAGAAACATCCAAACGTTGCCGGAAATTACAACAACCTGGGCATGGCATGGAATTACAAGGGGAACTACGACAAGGCTATCGACTATTATGAGAAGTCCCTTTCCATCGCCTTTAAAGCTCTGGGAGAAAAGCATCCAAAGGTTGCCATACTTTACAACAACCTGGGCGGTGTATGGGATTCCAAGGGTGATTATGACCAGGCCATCGAATATTATAAGAAGGCTCTTTTCATCGACTTACAAGCTCTGGGAGAAAAACATCCAAGCGTTGCCGGAAATTACAACAACCTGGGTGCGGCATGGGATTCTAAGGGTGATTACGACCAAGCCATCGAATATTATGAAAAGGCCCTTGCCATCGGCTTACAAGCTCTGGGAGAAAAACATCCAAACGTTGCCGGAAATTACAACAACCTGGGCGCGGCATGGGATTCCAAGGGTGAGTACGACAAGGCCATCGACTATTATGAGAAGGCATTGGCGATTTGCAAGGACCGTTTAGGGGATCAGCACCCTCATACGAAAATAGTTCAGAGAAATATTGCCGAGGTGAAAAAAAACAAGAACGTCACTGAAGGGCAAGGGCGTCATTAGAAGGTCAAGAATGTCATTTATAGTCATTCATGGTCATTGATAGTCATTGGTTGTGAATCAACGGCATGGAATCACCCAAAAAGAGCTGTTCTTCCGGCATTGCGGCTGTGGTATAATTTAAAAAACCGAGGGACGAACGCTACGCTGGGACGAGGGACGAGGGGACGAAGGGCAGAAAGCAATGACGAGTTACTGATGGTTTTTCTTGTCACTTGTAACTATGTTTTCCTCTGCGTCCTTTGCGAACTCTGCGTTAAATTTGCTTTGTCTATTTTACAGGCTAAATAATATTCGTGTGATGCGAAAGAAGGAGATTGGTCATGGAAGCCGTTGTAAAAAAAAATGGGTGATTTTTAAAGCATCGTTATTCCGAATGATTTTTAAAAAAATACGGTCTAAAAGATAAAATGGTTTTTGAAATCCTCGCGAAAAAGGAAGAAATTATACTGAAACCTAAAAAGGAATCTTTGCGGGACCAGTTAGAACAACAATTTAATGCGATTGACTTAAATGAGTTTGAGCAATATAAACATGAAGTTCTTTCTCCATTTTTAGATATGCCTTCGGAAGGGATGGAACTACTTGATGAAGAAAAAAATATCCCAACTTGATTCAGGTGATATCATTTTCGTTAATATTGATCCACGAAAAGGGCATGAACAAGGTGGAGAAAGACCGGTTGTCGTAATTACACCGAGCTTCATGAACCGGATTGGAATCGTTATCAAAATTATCCAAGGATTGGATGATAATAGCTCTATGGATGACATTCACTACCATTTGTATGTAAAACAGAAAGTTGAACACGGATTGGAAGCCTTAAAAGAGGGCCGGTACATAAAACATGAGGAAGTTAAAGAAAAATTAGCCAAATGGCTTGATGGCAAAAAAAAAGCATTGATCAATGGGCTGTCATATAAAATTTCTTAAAAAAGCGGATAAGCTTCTATAGGAAATTTCTGAAAATCTAACAAAAAATCATGACATAAAAAAATATAACCACTAATCTTTCATTTGCCTTTGGCTCTTGGGTTTTATTCGCGTACATTCGCGGCCATTCGCGGTTAAATGTTTTAAGGAGTAGTTTTTTTTATAAGCAGTGACACAGTCCCTGCACTCCATATTAAAAACAAAAAACCTACCTTTTTCGATGTTCAGCGTTCTGATGTGTTCGGTGTTCGATGTTCAATCTTTTCTTGCCTTTCCCGGTACTGCCTGCTGCACTCCGGCTCGCCGTCTTCAAACCAATCTTCTATGTCTCTGCAACGCTCTCGGAACTCCTCTTTAGTCATGGGTCGCCCATCCGCGAAACTGTAGCCAAAATCAATGATAGGTAATAGACGCTTCATGAAAACAAGATGCTGGTCTCTTGCTTTCTCGGGATGGAAATATTCCAGCACGGGCCAGTCCAGCCGGTTTACAGGAGTTTCCTCTTTAACCCCCAGGGCTCGAAGATTGCGGGGTTCCAGTACATTGGGGATCAAAGCCCTGTTTTTCAATCTTTTTTGAATGCCTTCCTCCACTTTATCTTCATATTCTGCCAAAGAGATATCCCCATGTTCTAAGAGTTCCAGTTTCGGCTTTAGCGGACGGTCTGAACATGCCGTGACGTAATAATCATTATAGATATAGTTCAAGGCGCAGTAGGAAAAATGTTTGTTCAGGGTCTTCATGAAGATGGAAACCGCTTTCGGGTGGAGTCGGATATCGAACCAGTTGCTGAAAATACCTCCCGGACGTAGCCTCTTTGCCACCAAGCCGTAAAACTCCTCCGTGTACATCTTGCCGGAGGCGGGATAAAAGGGAGCCGTCACCGTGCTGATGATCATGTCGTACTTCTTATCGTTTCGGATCAAATACTGGAAACCGTCTCCCTGAAAAACCTGCGTTTTGGGGAGCCGATGGATATTGAAATTGATATCCGCGAATCGGTCCTGCAATCGAACCACCTCTGGGTTCAGCTCCACTAGGTCCACCTCCTTAAAAAATACGGAAGCGGCCCCGGCGGACATCCCGGTCCCGAAACCCAGCACCAGCAGGTTATCCCTTCCATCCGCATAGATGGCGGCGGCGCTCCCGGCGATGCTTTCCTCCGATGGAAGATCCAGGCTTACATATCCATCAATGAAATATTTCTTTCTTGCCTCATCGTATTTTGGGGAATAATAATGCCTCAGCGCGAAGGTCTGGTCATGGGAAGGAAATTCCTCTACTTTCAGTGTAAGGCGCGACTGCTTTTTCAGGATGGAGTAAGACTCATATTCCTCTAAGCTTAAAAAATAGAGGGCTGGATTCCAGGTGAATAAGCCAGTGCTCAGCAAAAGGAGCGTAATGGAGCAAGTATAAACCTTCACACGATTGCTTATTTCCGAAATACCGGGTAGGGACCCCATAGCCAGCAAGGCGCCAATGGCCAGGACAAATGAAATTTTCAGGTTGGGATGGAGGGCAAGGGTGAAAAGCAGATAGCCCGTTACGTTCCCCAAACCCGAAACTAACAAAAGGATTCCCGAATCCCGGCTCACGGAGTCCCGGGACCTCATGCAGGCCGGTACCGAAGCCCCGTAAAAAAGTAGAGGAAATCCAAGCCAAACTACGGACAGGATCCAACCCGTGTGGGTGGGCAGGGAGAGCTTGATTGCAATGGAATTGAATATGGCCACCATGGTGAGCATCATGGGTTGGGCGGCAAACCAAAAGGCGGTGGAGAGGATGGCGGCGGGGAAAACCCATCTGGAAAAGGAAGGCCGAACTTGAATCATCCATGCACCCGCTGCCAGGTAGAGAAAGATGGTGGCAAGAGAGAGGGCAAAGTTGGAATTGAATCTTCCGGTGGTGTAATAGACCGTTTTCAGGAAAAAGAGTTGAAAAACGGAGCTGGAGACGGAGAGTACAAAGAGGGAAAGTAACAGCAGGGGAGGAAAAACATTCCTCCACCGGATTTTTAACTCTGTTAAAGAAGAAGCATGCTGTCTCATCATGAAGATGGAGAAGCCCACTAGGAGGTTAACGCCTCCCATGAAATAGGCGGTTCCGCTCACGGGCATAATTCGTAACAATAGGAATTCCAGTAAAAGCACTCCACTAAAGGCGCCCAGATTGTACACCAGGTAAACCACCCTAAAAGGATGCCATGAAAAATGTTCTTTCAAGTAGCGCGAGAACATAGGGACGGACATTCCCACCAGAAGGGCTGGAATTAGGGTCAGCACACATCCTCCAATCAGGGCTAGGGAATGGGAATGGGAAAAAAAATAGAGGAAGCTTTGCCCCCCGTAACTTCCGCTTGCCGATAGCAGCCCGAAAAAAGAGATGGTGTAAAGTCCCAAACCCACCTCTACTAACCATAGATAAGCAAGGAATCTGTGGGCAAGAAGGCTGCCCAAGGCGATACCCAAGAGGAAAGAAACAAGAATAGCGGCGTTTACGGAGAAGGTATGCCCCAAAATGCTGGTGAGGGCGCGATTGTATAGGACCTCATATCCCGTTCCGCAAGCGCCGGAAAGGGCGGCAAGGATGATGTAAACGGAACGGATGGAACGAGGTGAAGAAAAAAAAGTGGGGCGAATCTTTTGCGAGGGCAGGGTAGGGGGCATAAGTGCTAAGCTAATTGGAAATTTAAAAATGTAAACTTTATTTTTTTTAAAGCAAAACTTAAACCTTTTTCCCCTTAGGAAGGCAGGAATTACAGGAAATTGAAACCTTAAATTAAAGCCTTTTTTTTTCCTGCCCTTCCTGCCTTCCTAAGAGTTCTGAGTATTTTTTTTTCATAAATGATTTGTCAAGGTGTCTCATAAAAAAAACCGCGCTTTGTATGTGCGCGGTTTTTATGTAAAATCTGATTTTTTTTGTTTCTCAATGGCGGCAGGCGTCACCTTACATATGCATTGGGGGTATTAACTATTTCCACCATTTCCTGATTCGGAAAGGCCGCTATTGTCATTGCTGTCGCTATTGTCATCGCTATTGCTATCGCTATTATCATCACTGTTGTCATCACTGTTGCCACCGCTATTGCCATTACCTTTACCGGCATGGGCGTTGTTGCTTAAAGCAACAGTCAAGACAACCGGGGCGGCATAAGCAATCAACGGAGCGGCTTTTACCTTATCGATAAACTCCCTTCTGGATAAACTACCGACCATTTCTTTTTTTTCTTCTTTTTCCATTTTCTTCACCTCCAAAAAATTAACTTTCGATAATTCAGTTCAGTATAGGCCTAGATAGGGACCTTGTCAATCAATATCTTTCGCAATTATGGAAAGGGATATGGTGCCGGATTATCCGCCATATTTTCTAAGAACCGACTGAAAACCCTCCAGGAATCCTATGAGAAACGCAGCCTCCGCAAAGAGCTTGAAGCTGTCTTCCAGAATTCCCAATAGTATTCCGAACCTTTTATCCATGCTTCGATCTTCCATAAAAAACGGATAAAAATATTCGTCATTGGAGAGAAAATCGAAAAAAGACATAGTGAAAAAGAGACCGAACCCCACCATGAGCCAAAACCCCATGTTTTTCTCTTCCCAAACATTCCTGTAAAATTTCAAGACGACAAACAAGGCGATAATTCCATAGATTAATACGATGAGGTCATCCAGTCGGTCGGTGAGAGAGGTTTCATGGACCTTTAACCATTGGTGGAGCCAAAAATCCAACTTTTGATGCAAGCCCATTCCTTCATCAGCACTGAGATACAAAAATCCGGCGCAGCATATGAACCAAAACCACGCTTCTTTTGATCGATCCTCTTGGTCTACCCTTTTATAATCCAACGCGTAAAGCGAGCAGAGAGAAACCCCGGCTATAAGGGCCAAATGAGCGCAGGAAAACCAAGTGATAAATTTTAGTACTCTGGGATATTGCTGTGGATCGACTCCCAAGAGAAGGGCCATGGCAACACATGCCGTATCGACAAAGATAATGACAAAATAGATGGATAGGCGCATGGTTTAAAAAAAAGTGGTGGCCGTTCACGGTTCCAGGTTTTAGAAACACCGCCATGCAATCAGTATAACAGAGAACGCTCCGCCATACAGGCCAGGGATCAAGTAAAGCGGTGCGCTACGCCAGCTCATTTCCGGCAGGTGCGTAGCAATCAGCTTCCGGGTGACAACGATGCTTAGTGCCACCCCAATCCCCATCAATGCCAAGGCCAGGACCGTGATTGCCGGATCACGCCAGGACGGCAGCGGTGCCAACTGAATGGTCTTGTCGAGAATGCGTCGTGCGGTTTCGGCACCGAGCGGATCTGCAACGGCGTACTCCCAATAAGGAATTCGCGAGGTCATTTTAAGCAAGGACTTGATGGCGTGGGCGGCAGCCATGATGGGGATGAATGAGATGCCAAACCTGAGCAGGTAGTCGCTCAACGAAAGACGTCCGCCTGCCAAGCGGAACACTCCAAAGGGCAAGTACCAGAGAAACGCGGGCAAGGCGACGAAGAGTGTTAACGACTTCACCATGCCGTATCCCAATGCTCCGCTTGTGCCAAGCGCCTCCGCCACTTTTGATGGTGTCCAGAGTAAGAGTTCCTTGGTCGTCCCCCATTCGGTGAAGACTTCATAGATGACAAAACCCGATACCACGAGGCAGAAAGCTGCTTGCGCGGGAGTCAAGAGCTTGTGGTTCAGTATGTCCTTGAACCAGCGCTGTGGGAACCAGCCTGGATTGGGTCGGCCGTCGATCCCTGGATTATTGCGGTGGCAGGCTTTCAAGCATTGGCCGCAGACCAGGCATTGGGTATTGTCTTCAATCTTGGCTGGTCTGAGTCCGACTCCGCAGCTACGCCCCTGAAACTCATAAGCGGTCTTCTCCGAGACGCATGACTGATCCTTGCATTCCGAACAGAGGGCCCTGTCTCGTACTCCCCAACCCATGGGCGCGAGTCGTGCGTAAAGTCCCAGCAGATGGCCCACGGGGCAGACATGGGCGCAGAAGGTGTTGCGGGAGAACAGCAGTCCGAACGCGACGGCTGAGCTGAATAGTACCAGCATATAGATCGCCATGCGAAACGGCACACGATGAATGGCCAGCATGTGGATGCCGACGAACAGAACGAGAAAGTAATAGATCGTGATGACCCAGCCGGAACGCAGAAAGGCCGGAGGAGTGCGCTTCAGCCCGACCTTGGAGGCCAGTGAGGTGACCAGCTCCATGGGGCAAACCGTACACCAAACGCGGCCGAGGAACATTGCGGATAGGATGATGAGCGGCCACCAGTAGGACCATACGACTAAGTTTGCCACGTTGGTATTGCGAAGGACCTTGGCAAAGGCCATGTCGCCGGTGTCAGCCCGCAGCCCGCCCACCATCAACATTACAAACACCACCAACGTCAGCAATTGGAACGTAAGTGGGAACCACGTCAGACGAAATAGTCTATTGAGCATTTTTGCCATTTCCTCTTTTCGGCTAACTATGGCTTGACCCGATTAAATAGATACGTTTTTATGGTCTTGTCGCGTTGTTGCCCAGTTAAAAAGATACTATAATAGCCATAGCAACTATATTAGAAATTGATTGGGGGCTTTCTCGCATGGCAGGC
>JAJDAS010000233.1 GCA_029261755.1 Nitrospinia bacterium | reverse complement strand
TGCTAAGCAACCGTAAACGGACCACCAGTACACCTTGTTGGGTTTTCTCTCGTAATCCTTCAACAAGCCGGAGTCCACTCCCGAAGCGTCGATGACGAGTCTGCATGTCACGGTGACCAGTTCGCATTCGCCGATGCCGGCATCGTCACTCTTCTTTTTCAGGAAAGCCACGGCAACCTTGTTGTCTTTCAAATGGTGGTCCCTGTAAAAATGGGCGTAAACTATTTTGGAACCGTTTTTTGGACCATTTTCCTCAACAATTTCCCTCCAGTGGTCAATAATACGGCTTTCTTCTATATATGGATAGGCATCGCCATGGGGATAGGTATCATACGTAAAGAGTTTCTGCTTCCAGTCCAGGTCGTATGCGTCCTCATCGTCCTTGGTTGGCCCTGAAAAAGTTTTCGCCAGGAACCTCCTCACGCCGCCATATGCCGGGGACTGGTTGGATTTCAACTCATGGGGCTTTTCCTTTTGATATCCGATATATTTTTCCCACAAATCATCATTGTCCTGCACCGAGTCCAGGGGGACGAACCAGGATTTTGTGGTCTTGGTAGGCTTGTTGGTTATAACCTCGTTTTTCGGGATCGATTCGGATTGGCCGGGGGCGGTACTGGGTTCGGACTCCCCAGAGCCGGGGTCGTCTCTTTTATCTACGATGAGGACCTTGAAATCGTTGCTCAGCTCAGCCCCTACGCTCAATCCGGCAGGACCCGCTCCCACAACAACTACGTCAAAATGCTCGATATTTTGTCTGTTATCCATCATAGCGATAACAACGTACTAAATACCGATTCATTTGTCAAGGTTTTTTTTGAGAAAATAATAATTTAGCTTAGGAATGCAGGAAGCCAAGGAAAAAACCGGAAAAGAAAAAAATCCCCGTAACTGCTCAGGCTGAGGCAAAGGCTGAGACTGAGAAAGAAAAAAAGACTTAAATAGAAGACTAAAGGCGGATTTAACTTTCCCCCTTCTACTTCTTAGCCTTCGCCTCGGCCTTGGCCTGAGTAGTGACAAATCACCCTGATATCTGCCAACTAATATGTCAATTATCATGATAATTGCCAACATATATGTCAGGTTTCATGTTTTTAGGGCACTCAGTAGACTACAAGCCACCCCATCGCCGCCTTCTCTTCAAACCTGCACGTAACAGGTCCGCGTTCTTGGGCCGTCGAACTCACAGAGAAAAATCCCCTGCCACGTTCCCAACAGCAACCGCCCGCCTTTGACAATAACCTGCACTGAGGAGCCCATGAGGGACGCCTTCAGATGGGCATCGCTGTTGCCCTCTGCGTGGGCGTACCCATCTTGTTGCGGGATCAACGATTCGAGCTTTTTCAACATGTCCCTGGGCACATCCGCATCTGCGTTTTCATTGATGGTGACGGCCGTTGTGGTATGGGGAACAAATACAGTGGCCACGCCATCCTCCACCCCCTTCACCTGCTCCGCCACGAGACGGGTAATGTCGATGAATTCGTTGCGCCTGGAAGTTTTTATGGTAAGTTGTTTGATCATGGTTTTAATGAGATAGGGGCGATAAGCTTTTTCGCCGTTAACGGATACAGAAAAAGATACTGAAGAACTATGATTAACCAAGCATGGTGACAATCTCTTTAAATAAAGGATCGGCCATCCATTTTTGGGAGTCTCTGGAGTTGGGCTCCTTTACGGCGGAAAGGACTTTTAGAATCACATCCGAGATCTCGATTCCTTTATCACGCAAATCTTCCATAAGGCCGTGAATAACCTCTAAAGAGACCTTTTCCTTCCCCGCGATTCCCAGGGCAAAGCGAAAAAACTCAAGAAACTTGCGCATGGATTTTTCATGTTCCCCTTCAAACATCCGGGCTATGAGACGCACCCAACTTTCCAGAAGGGCTGTGACCTCTCCATCAGCCTTCCCTTTGTTGAACAGATGAAAGATAGTCCCTTGTAAAAAGAAATCCAGTTTTTTCAGGGCCAGAAGCGGTAGTTCCTTTGCCTTCAGCAGTTCATAAAAAGTGTCGGTCACGGCCAAGTGCTTACCAAGCAATATTAACCTGACCAGGGACTCCAACCTTATTTCCAAGGAAGCCTTCTCGTCTAAAAGGACGTTCAGCTCCTGAGAGCTTTGAAAACAGTTTTCAGCGATTTGGATATATCTTCCAAAGGCTGAAAAAGCTATAAGATGAAAGGTAGGAGCAAGTTTTAGGTATTCTGAGTAAGAGGAATAGGCATTCTTGTAATCCTTGATAGCGGAATAACTAATTCCCATGTTATGCCAAGCCCCAGATGCCGGCGTTATTTCTACCCCTTTTCTATAAAAGTCAATTTGTTTATTAAAGTTGTCCATAAGACCATATGCTATTCCTTTGCAAAAATAAGCCATTGCCTTTTCGTCAGGGTAACACTTGAGTTCCTCTGCCAATTGAAGAATCTTTTTTCCATTACCCTTTTGCTCACTTTTCTCAATATCCTTATAAATCTTTTTTATTTCCTCATCTTCTGCTTCCCTGGAAGACTTGATCAAGAGTTTAATATTGGCCATGTACCCCTCATCCCCGGCCAATTCCGAAGCCCTTTCATAAACTGTCACTTGGTTGCTCCCCATGGATCTATGTCTTTGCAATCTTTCCTCTATTTCCTCCCTGCTGAACAAGAGGGCGGCCAGTTCCGCTAAGCAGTAAACCTCCGATTCATCAATGTCCCCCATCCTTACTTGATACCAGATACGGTAAAAATAATCCCGCAGGGTGAAAAAGACCTCCTTTTGCTTGACCCCCTCGGCCCGTAGCGGAATTACCTTGATCCATCCCTCTGCAGCCAGTCTTTTCAACTGTTCCGTGATGGACTTTTGCTCTTCGTTGATGTATTCCGCTATCTCGGTGGCGGTTTGCGCGGGAGCACCCAAGGCCAGGGCGTCCAAAATCAACTTTCGCTGGGATGACTCCTCCCTGGTTTTATCCAGGAAATAGGGGGTAAGCTCGGACACCTTTTCCAGGATGATCTCCGTACTCAGTTGGTCATTGTCCAGTAGCAGCTCGTACAGGAAGAGGATCAGCCTCGGATTTCCCCCGGTGAAGATATTGTAGGTATAGATATAATGGCGGTTGGACTCAATCTTTTCATTGATATTAGCGTCCCCTCGAAATGCGGAAACCTTTTGTAGGAAATGGATTATTCCTTTTCTTTCCAGGGCCTCCATGCTTCTCACGCGGAAGAAGTGGTAAAAGGGCTTACCGTAATGTTCAATGTCCTGAAACACAGCCAGGGCCGTGCCCATGATGATGAAACAATCGGGGTTTTCGTGGAGAAAGCCCCGGAGGAGTTTTTGGTCGTCTTCCGAGAGTTGCTCCCGAAAGAGGGTTTGGAGGTTTTCCAGTAGGAAGATGAACTTTTTCTTTCCCTGTTCCCGGGTAAGGAGCAGAAGCTCCAGAAGTTCCTTCGCCAGACGCTGCTTTTCCACCTTTTTTTCTTTCGGGCCGCCTTTGATACGGACCTTTTTGATCTCCGAAAATTTATTGTTTAACTCCTCTATCCCTTTCTCACCTTTCATGTTTTTAAAAAGGTTCTCCAGGATTACTATTAAAAGGCGGTACAGGGAATCCACTTGAAAGATTTCCTCCGGGAATATTAAGGGCGTCCAATGTTTCCCCAACTCCTTGTTTTGGTTGATTTCCCGGAAAAGGAGGGTGATAAGATGAGACTTGCCAGCGCCTCTGGGACCGGTGATGATCCAAGACTGACGGGTGAGTTTCTGGCTTTTCGAGGGTTTCAGGTCTTCCAGGATTTCCCGAAAGATGTTCTCGCCGCAGGCAAAGGTTTTTGTCAGCTCATCGTACTTTTTTAATCGTGGATCATATTTATTGAGGGGCATTATTCTTTCTCCCAGTCATAGGAATTCTTCCACCAGTCCGCCACCATAGGAGAGACAAACCGATAGTTCCGATTTTCTTTCACGATGTAGCATTCATCCACCAACCTCTTTAACAGAAGGCGAAGAGTCGCTTTATTGTTCAGAATCTCTTTCGTATAAGGCCAAAGATAGTCCTGAGTCATGGGGTCGGATGCCAGATGGGCCAGAATTTTTTTTGCGGCCTTGAAACGGTCCGGCAAGAGGTATTCTTTTAGGCGGGAGTGCAGATCCATGAATTCCTTATGCTTTTTTCCGGTAATTTTTTCATAGATTTCTTTAATGCCGGAAAGGCCATATTCCGCTTTTCCTTCGTCTTTGTAAGTGGCTAAGCCGGACGCAAAAAGCTGGACAAAAAAGGGAATGCCATCGCTGAGACGCTCTATAGCAAATTCCATGGCCTCCGGCGTGAGGGTTATATTATCTTCCGTGGTCAAGTCCTCCAGCAATTCCTTAATTTCATTTTTATTTAAAGGGAATATGTCTATGTCCGTGAGGTCGTTCATCAGGTCCGGGACATTCAGTTCTTCCATGGCGGAGATGATATTGATGGAGCCGGTGATGATGAGCCGTATTTTTTCTTCCTGGCGAAGGCCCCGTAACCAGGAGAGAAAGAAACGCACCTCCGCCATGTCCTTTTTTCTTAAATCCTCAAGAAAGTCTGCAAACTCATCAAAGGCGAAGATAAAGTCCAGTTCGTATAATTCTTCAAAGACGGCCTCCATTCGGTCCAGGGTTTCTTTTGCTTCTTCCGATATTTTTCCTGTTTCTATATCCACAATTCCTGGAACTTTTATCTTTGGAAGCATTTCGGATAGCGTATTCCAGGCGTTTTTTATGTTTGGTCTTGATTTAATCAAGTTGGGGTGTTTTTTGTTTATTTCCTTTATCAAGTCTTCACACAACTCTGGAATAGAATGTCTTCTTTCCAGGTCCAGGTAAATAAAATGGTACTTGTCCTTATTTATGCGAATAAACTCATTAACCAGGCTTGTTTTTCCAGTGGGTAAGATGGTGGCCTTAAGGCCACCACCTCCCCGTTGTCGCGGTGGGGTTAATTCCCCACATTTACCGGCGTGACTCTTTCAGTCACCGGGCGACCCCATAGAGATTGCCCCT